>CBDEUZ010000001.1:0-55521 GCA_965243495.1 Dehalococcoidia bacterium
GGTGCGTTATTACGGGAACCGTCCTGCGCTATGCGGCGCAGTACGATCAGGAGCAGCAGGACGACGCCTCAATCGGCCTGTACAACGAATTGCCTTACGAAGTGGCAACCCGCTGGATTGGTGCGGATCGAGCGGATGGCTTTGCCCGTACCGCGCTCACAGCACTCAAGGATCCGCAGGCGCGGGGCACCCTGACCTATGTGGTGGAACGGGGCGACACGCTACCTGATATTAGCGATCTGGTTTCTGTTCGCTTTCTGAATAGCGGGACTCGCCTCTATCACGTCGAAACAGTTGAACCTCACTGGCGTCGTAACGGCGAGTTGCGCTACACGCTGATCATAACCGAGGTGGACGACAAGCCCGCGGCGGAGGCGCCCACACCCTCAGTAAATGCGGTGGAAAACGGCTTTGGCGGAGTCGCGGTTAGGCTATCTGCTCATTTGACGGGCGGTTTCTATGACGGCGACGTGCGCTATCAGTGGTTCGTCGTTCCGGTAGGTGGTGGGGGCCAGCCGACTGGCTCTCTGGACGACGACACGCTTGCCAGTCCAACTTGGACACGTCCCACGGTAACGCAAGAAACGGAGTACCGGATCACGGTTCAGGTGAGAGTTGATGGCACGGGCAGGAACGCGAAGCGCGGGACTGACAGTTTCAAGCGTGCCAGTACGCTCACCAGCGTCGTTCTGTTGCCGGACGCGAGCGCGCCAAACGTTGCGATTGATCCCGTTGCGGACGACCTGTCAGAAACAGAGGCGGTTCTGTCCGCAACGCTCGACGGTGGGGCATATGACGGCGACGCGACATATGCGTGGACGGTGAGTGAGGGAACGCTGGACGACGCAACACTCCCCATGCCCACGTGGACGCGGCCAGCCGTGACAGAGGAAACGGATGTCACGATTGGCCTGACCGTTACTGTGGGCGGCTCTGGCGTGAACGCACGCGCAGACACGAGTGACATGGAAACCGCGACGCTCACCGCGACCGTTACGATTCCGATCCCTGACGCTGTTGCGCCCACGACGCTACGCATCATGCGGCCGGCGGATGGAGATGAGGGAACGGCTGTCGATCTGGAAATCGCGGAGTTGTCAGGCGGCTTGTATGACTCGCTGGAGTACAGGTGGTCAATCAGTCCCGCATCCGCTTTCGGCCAACTCTCAAACGGCAACACAGCGACGCCTGAGTGGAGACGGCCACAGGTTTCTGCGGATACGACGGCCAACATCCAACTGACCGTCACGGCACGCGGAGAGGGTACGAATGCACGCGACATGACGGCAGCCTCGGTTACGGCCTTTCAGACCGCACTGATACGCGACACGGGCGGGCCAGGACCCTCCGTGACGACCGATACGGACTATGTGTACATTCGCGCGACCTCCGCTCCTCCGACGCCGACTGGCGGGGAATCGACCCAGGCGCACACGCCGAGCGGATGGAGTCGGTCAGCATTGACCGCAACCGCCACACAGGACGTGTACCGATCTGCGCGGACGCGGACATTCACGGGCGGAGCATTCACGTCTGCAACGGCATGGGAAACGCCGACCCTGCATACAGCCCGTACAGGAGGGGCAGACGAGACGTTCCCTTCGTGGGGGTCGTGGACGGAGATCGCCGGAACGCGCGACACCACATGGGGCGGCTGGTCGGCGACCAGCAATTACCGAGGATCCGGCGCAGACCGCGAACGCCAATACGAGCGCACAGGAACCACCACATGGCAGGAGGAGCGCACCCGGACGGGTTCTCAGGGCACCGTGCAGCGCGAAACGCGCAATCAGTCTCAGCCTGCAAGCCAGACGGAGTGGCGAGACGCGCCCGCAGACGAGACGTTCCCTTCGTGGGGGTCGTGGACGGAGATCGCCGGAACGCGCGACACCACATGGGGCGGCTGGTCGGCGACCAGCACCTATCGCAGATCCTGTGACGACCGCCAGCGCCAATACGAGCGCACAGGAACCACCACATGGCAGGAGGAACGCACCCGGACGGGTTCTCAGGGCACCGTGCAGCGCGAAACGCGCAACCAGTCTCGATCCGCGAGTGACACAGAATGGCGGGATGCGCCGGAGTCAGGCACGTGGGGGCAGTGGGAAGATGTCGGCTCTCCGACCACTACCACCGGACCATGGAGTGCTACGGGCAGCACTCGTTCCTCCTGTGACACATATGAGATTGAAGAGGAGCGCACCATAACGGTCGTTCAGGACAGGCGGCGCACACACACTTGAACTGGCGAGACGCAAACGGACTCGGAGAGTTCGTCGCAGACGCAGACGCAATGGGTGTCTGCCACCGACCCCGACGATAGGTGGAGCGTCACGGGCACGACGCGCTCTCGAAGCACCAGCACCGGTTGGAGTCGGACGGGGCGCACGCGCGGCTCATTCGACGAATTCGGCAATCCCTCAACTGAATACGAAGAGACGCGCACCGTGACATACATCACCTACAACATCGAGTCGAACCCTTGACAGGGGCAACGCACCGTGCGGACCGGCACGGAAACTGAGACGGAGACGCGCTGGGTCTAACCTTGACATTTCGCCCGTCATTCCTATAGAATAAATATAGGAAAGGAGGACGGGCAAATGTACGATACGGAACTTTCGCCGGCGCGCATACTGCTCTTCGTGATCGGCCTAGTATTCGCCATTCCGTTGTTCGCTACTGTCTTTTGGTTGGTTGTGCTGTCAGGGACGTGGATCACCTGCAATGCAGCCGACGCGATGGGGCTGATTGACCAGTCGGCGTCACTGCTCTGTGGCACAGGATCCGATGGCTAGGCCGACCTACGCCTGCGAATTGTGCGGCAAGCGATTCAAGCGAGAGGACGTGTTGCCGCCCGTCGGCACCATGCGGCCTGTAGGCGTCGGGTGGCGGTGCAAACGATGCCACCAGCGGCTCCTCAAAGGCGAGTTCTCGCGGCTACTGAAAGGAACGCAATGAGATGCACCTGCTAATTGACGGCTACATGCAAGAGGACGCCGTGGCGGTGGACGACGTGGCCAAGTGGCTCGTCCAATATCCAAAGACAATCGACATGAACGTGATCGCCGGCCCGATTGTCCGCAAGGTTGACGACATGCTGACCGGACTGGTCGTGATCGCGGAAAGCCACATCAGCGTCCATGTGGATCGGAAAACGCGGGCAACGCATATCGACGTGTTCTCCTGCAAGCCGTTCGACAATCGGCGCGTCGAGGCGGACGTGATCGATATGTTCAAGCTGCGGCAGGCTTCGTCCCGCGTGTTCGTGCGCGAGGGCGACTTTCTGGCCGACCGCGACTCGGCGATGGAGCACCTTGCTTGGGGCGCGGAGCGGCTGACCGACTGGACCGGATTGGAGTTCTGATGGCGAACGCAACGATGAGGCACCCGTTCTATATCTGCCACCTGTGCGACCAGCAATGGGCCGCGGACGCGATTGAGCCGCATCTGGCCGCAGTACACAGCGTGGCGGTCGGCACCATGCGGATCTCAGACCATGTGGTACTGCGTGAGGATCCGTTCGAGAGCGCCGACCTGAACGGCATTCGGATCGTGCTGGCGCACGAGCAGGGCTTCAAGCACTTCGTGGCACCATGATCAAGCGCTGGCGAATCGCCAAGTTCGTAATATCCCAAAAGTGGAGCATTCGCATCGGCGTGATCCTCGATTGGCGCGACCTATGGATTGGTGTTTTTGTCGATAGGAAGCTCTACCACTCGCCCACCACCATCTACGTGATGCCGTTGCCCTGCTTCGGCCTCACAATCACCTATGAATGGATAGGGTACATCTCGTGCCAGCACAAGTGGGAACGGGTGGCGGCTGAAACGCTCCGATGTATTCGTTGTGGGATTCAGGTAGGAAACTAAGGGGGAGGGCAATGTCCATATCCATGACAAGCGAAAAGTACCGCGATTTGGATGAGGTACTAGATGCTATTCGCAACGAGTTCCTGCGGGCACGCAATAAACATTCGCCACTCGCTTCGGCACATGAGGGGTACGCGGTGATCCTCGAAGAACTCGATGAGACGTGGGACGAGATCAAGCGCGACGACTTTGATGCCGCAAGAGAGGAAGCGGTGCAGGTCGGCGCAATGGCCGTCGCATTTATTCTGGAAACATAGGCGGGTTGTCCCATGATCCTCACGCACTACTCCGAGAAGCTGCTCGCGTTGGACTACAGACGCCAATACCTACAGGGCATGTTGAAGCCGAACGGCTTGTGGCTCTCGGTCGGCGACGCATGGCCGAACTGGTGTCGGGATGCTCAGTTCGAGCGCCCGATGGATTTTGCGACGCGATTCGAGGTGGACGCGGAACGACTGGTCGTTGTTCGTCCGGAGTACGTTGCGGAGTTCAGCCGTCAGTTCGCCGCTCCGTATCCCAACACAACACCGAACATCTATCGGGTTGCTTGGGATCTCGTCGCGGCGGATTGCGCCGGTGTCCTCTTTGTCCCCTACAACAAGTGGGCGGCTTGGGCGTCTGGCGGAGACAGCTTTCTGAGCACGTGGTACGACTCGATAGACTGTGAGTCGGCGTGCGTCTGGGATCTGAGCGCCATTCAGGAGGTCAAGTGATGAGAGTATCGAGCATCGCGCGGTGGGCGGAGTGTGAGGCATACGCCCTGCGAACCGCCACGGAAGCGGAACCGTCCCGCCTGAACGTCGCGGCCTACGTCGGAACCTATGCTCACGCGCTGCTGGCGGGGGCTACACGCGAGGAAATCGAGGAGAACCACCCGACACCCCTGATCTTCGACAGAACGACGCTCAGCGCGGCTCAGGCGCGTATACAGGCCAAGATGATCGCTCAGACGGCGCGCGAGGTGCTGGATCGTGAGGGCTGGCAGATCATCGAGCAGGAGCAAGCCGTCTTCGATGAGGAACAAATCGGCCATCTGGATCTGCTCGCGTGGAAAGAGGAGAGCGGCGACGCGATCATCGACCTGAAAACCGGACAGATGGTGGCCGCCGGATGGCTCCAAGTGGGCGGCTACATCAAGCTGTCGGTTGGCCCCGGAGAGAGGTGGCCGACGGCCAGCTATGGCGGCATCCTGCACGTGCCGCGTCGGAAGGACAACAGGTGGCCGACCGGCACGCTCACCCTGCGGCCAGCCACGCAACTGGTGGACGAATGGTACGCATGGGATCGACGGATCTCCGAGGTGCAAGCGGGCGGCATCCCGACGCGCTCTCCAGGGGTGCACTGCGCGCGTTGCCCGCTCACTAGTTGCGCCGTTCGACCCGCTTGATATACTAGATGCAGTCCTGAAAGTGGGTGTTTGCCCGCCTGCTTTCGGTCCTTTCCGGAAAGCCCCTGCTTCGGCAGGGGTTTTCTTTTTTGCGCGAATCGACGTGAAAAGGCTGACATCACCAGCATATTATGCTAGTATAAATATAGATACCTAATCACTAGGGATTGGGTAAGGAAAGGACAGGGGCAATGGCCAACACAGTAGAAATAGTCAACGATGCGGGTTCCTACTCTTGGAGCCTGAGTGCGTTCCTCAATTCCTCTGGCGGGCTTGCTGGAGATCTGTCGAATGAGCGGGAGTTCCTCGACAACCCTGACGGCATCGAGCAGTCTGAGTCGGATCGAGCGGCGGCGATGAAGCACATCGAAATCGGCGAGGCTCTCGAAGATGCAGCCAGAAAGTTCCTGAGTGCGCTCGACGACTACAACAAAAGCCTCGCGGAACGCGAAGAACGCATCGGGTAGCGCAGAGTGACACCCGCCCCGGCGGGTGGTAATGCGGCAGGTCGGTCACAAGCCCGACCACCAGCAGAGAGGAAAGGAGTGACACATGACTAGCATATTTGAGGGCGGCGATCAGCGGGTTCACTACGCGCCGCTCGGAACGCTGTCTACACCGATCTGCGGAACGCATTTCGGCAACGTGATCCGGGTAGGGGAGACCGCTATTGGTGCGGATTGTCCTGATTGCCGACGATTGCCCCGCTGGGCGCAGGACGCGATCAAAGAACTGACCGAAGCGGCTGCCACTTTGCAGAACGCTGCGGCGGTGTTCAAGACGGTCATGGATCAGACGACCGAGCATATCGCCGAGGCGTTGCTCGCAGGGAAGGAGTAGGTTCATGGGCTATGTGGAATCGGCACATATCGACAGCATTCGAGGGCGCTATCTGGTCGAGCGGACGGGCAACGAGAAGATGCCGTACAAGCTGACGGGCAAGCGTGGCGCGGTGTACTACGCGATGCGCCAAGTCAGGAGCAGTCGCGGCATGGGCGGCGGCGGCGTGATCGTCCTGACGGAGCCGAGATACCCGCTGTTCATTGCGGACACATACGGCGTGATCCGGCGGCTCAGCGGAAGCAACAAGGAGTGGGTCAGCGCCGAGGTGCTTGAGCAACTGGCCGATGAGGCTGAGGGGCTGACCTACTCCGACTACCCGCAGGCCGTATATGAGGACATCGACCCCGCGACCTATGAGATCGGGGACGTGTTGGAGCGCAGGCACGGAGTGGAGTAGGCTTTGACACTTGAGCACAGTTTCTTTAGCATAGAGGATGTCATGTCGGCATCCTCTAGCACCTGCACTTACAAGGACTGCGATCTCCCTCATTACGCGAAGGGCTACTGCGGCCCGCACTACCGCCGCTGGAAGCGCGGGGCGGATATGGACGCGCCGATCATCACACGGGTTCGCGCTCCCAAGACGTGCAAGCTGTCGTCCTGCAACGATCCGCACTACGCGAAGGGCTTTTGCCACGCTCACTACGAGCGGTTCCGAGCGGGGCTTCCCCTGCACTCGCGCCGGCCGTACTACCCGAAGGGCGCGCCTTGCCGTCATCCGGGTTGCGAGGAGCCGTCCGTTGGGGCGGGCTACTGCAAGACGTGCTATTCGCGCTACCGAGAAGGCCGACCACTCGACGCGCCGCGCCAGATGGTCAATGCGGGCAAGACCTGCACGGATTGCGGTGAAGCTGACGCCGTGTCGAAGGGGCTGTGCCGTCCCTGCTACAAGAAGCAGTGGGCTAAGGAGCGTGCCGCCGCCGCCGCATAGTACAATGCGGCATGGCCAACTGGTTTCAGAAGACCCTCGGCAGGGCGTTCGGGTTCACCTACCGCTCGGACATCGGCTGGAATTATGCCGCTATCGACACCCTGCTTCCGCAGACGGACATCGACAAAGAGGTGGCCGAAGCCATCGCCGGAGCGCACACATCCTCTCTGGTGATGGCCTGCATCGAGTACCTCGTCTCCAACGCGACCAGCACGCCGTGGATGATGATGGGACCGGATGATGAGGAACTCGAAGAGCATCCCGTTCTGGATCTCCTGAACCAGCCGTCCGAGCAGGACGACGCCACATCGCTCCTGTCCAACATCCTGATCTCGCTCTCGCTTGCGGGCAACGCTTTCGTCAAGAAGGTCTACAGGCGGAACGAAGAGGTCGGCGAACTGCAATACCTGCCGCACTCGACCATCACGATTGAGTTGAATACGGATGGCACCCTGAGCCACTACACGTACACGTGGGAGAACGTGCCGAAGCGGATCGAGATTGAAGACATGATCCACATCCGGCGCTGGTCCGATTGGAGCCGCCCGTATCACGGGCTGTCGCCGCTCTCGTATCTCGGACGCGAATTGTGGCTCGACAACGAAGCCACCCTGTTCTTCGCGGACACGATCAAGAATCACGGCATCCCAGGGTTGATCGTCGCGCCGGTGGGCAGCGGCAATGAGGACGACGATCCGGTGCTGACGCCCGACGACCTGAAAGCCACGCAGGATTATCTGCAAAAGAACTACACGGGTGAGAAGCGCGGTCGATCACTCCTGTTCGGGCGACCCATGCAGATCGTCATTCCGACTATCGACTTGGGCAACATGAACCTCAAGTCGGCGCACGACTACGCCGAGGAGCGGATCAGCGGAGCGTTCGGACTCCCCGCGGCGGTCGTCGGTTTCGGATCGGGCGCGGAGCAAACGAAGGTCGGCGCGACGCTCAGGGAGATGGAACAGCAGGCGTGGCGATCCGGCGTGATTCCCGTGCAGAACATGATTGCCCGCCAGTTGACCCGCGCACTGCTTGGCGACACGGAATACACGTTGACGTTCGACCGGTCCGGTGTGGGCGTGCTGCAAGAGGACGAGAACGCGAAGGCGGAGCGGTGGGATACTCTGGTCAAGACGGGCGGCGTGGCACTCTCTGAACTGCGCGAGGCTTTCAATATGGAGGTCAGGCCGAGCGATTCGGTCTACCTGCGGCCTGCCGGTGCCATCGAGGTGCCAGTCGGCACCACACAGGCCGATATGGAGCAGGAAGAGGCTGATCGCCGCGCCGAACTGGAAGCCCAAGCCGCTGAGGACGAGGAACAGGACGACGATGGGCAAACCGAAGCGGAAGACGACGGCGACGGCGACGGCGAAGACGACGACCAGACCGAAGAGTAATGGTTCTCGCCACTGCGCCACGGAATCGCATCCAGCCGCCTACACGTTTGCAGCGGCGCGTTGTCTCGAACCTAGCCCGTGATGCCAGTCGGCTGATACTCCTCTTCCGGCAGGATCTCATCAAGCAATTCGAGGAACTAGGACGCCGCGCCCGCGATGCCTATGATCTGTACACTCCTCAGCCCTTCCGCCAACTGAACCCCGGCGACACTGCCTTCGTTGACGACTTGGCGCGCTCCATGCGGATACAGGACTGGCAGCAGGCCAGCATGGGCGGCGCGTATGAGCGCGCCTACGTGAGAACACTGACCGCGACCTCCGACACGATCAATCTGACGATGGGGCTGGCCGTCAACCTACCGGATCAGGTGGGGCGCAATGTGGTTCGGACAGGTGGACGCCGACTCGGACTGGTTGATGTGCGCGGGCAGTCACGCACTGCCCTGTTCCACGCACTGGCCGAAGGTCGAGAGCAGGGCATGGCGCGAGAGGAGTTGGCGCGTCACATCTCAAATCGTATTGGTCGCGGGCGCTATCGGAGCATCGAGACGCGGGCACAGGTAATCGCGCGGACCGAAACGCTCCACGCGCAGCGCGTCTCCAGCATCGAGGTGTACAAGCGGACGGACGTGGTACAGGGAGTTCGGGCTTTTGATGCTCAGGTCGGCGCGACAGATGGTGATTGCGAGGATCGCAACGGTCGGGTGTACACCTTCGCTGATGCCGACGTGGAGACAGGCCTGGAGCACCCGAACGGCACGCTGTCGTGGGCACCACACGTTCCATGATATTGACATTGGGCGCGAATTGCTATAGTATAAATATAGAAACCTAATCGGTGTGGTTAGGTGAGCGGAAAGGACAGGGCAATGACTTATCGGTACATACCATATGCGAAGCGGACGCTTCCCTGCGGTGCCTGCGGCAAGGAGACAACTCACGCTCTCGCGCAGGACGCGAATTCAGAAGGTTCGACAATGCGTATCTGTCGAACGTGCGGCCTCTACATTTACGACGTGAGCGGATCTTCGTTCCTCACGGAAGAGCAGATCGATGCTCTCCCACTGATTGAGGAAGGCGCATTTGTGGACTCAGCCGACCCGCAGGGCGTGCCGGACAGCTAGCAATGGGCATCAGCATCGAGAAGGCCACGGAAAACGGCGAGAAGGTCTACGCCAAGCTCCGACAGATAGGCCGATCTCACGTTGAGGCCAAGCGCGACGCAGAGTCTTGGGTGCGCGGCAACTACGGCCTGACCGTCGAGATTCACCCTGACAGAACCCCGAAATGGGACACCTCTCGATGGGCTGATTGGGGATTCGGACCCGGTGTTGCGGATTCGGTTATGCGTGAGGCTCATCGCTATGCCGAGGAGGTCCGTCAACGCCGCGAGGAACGTGAACGCGAAGCGGCTGAACGCCAACGCCGTGAGGCGGAAGAGGTGCGGCAGCGTGTCCAGCGGGAGCGGGAGAAGGCCGCTCGGCAGCGGGCAGAAAGCGCTGAACGCGCACGGGAAGCGTTCAACCGGATGGGCAGGGCGACCCAACACGCAGGAGATGCCGCCGATGCCTTCCGACGCGCAGCCGAGGAAATCTTGAAGCGTCGTGACGGTGGCGGCGAACAGAGAGGTTTGTGGGAATAGGAAAGGACAGGGCAATGGCGACAGTAACCACGGTCTGCGCGAACTGCGACAAGGCGGCCAGCCAGTTCGTCAACTGCACGAATTGCGAGAACGACCTGTGCTTCGACTGTGACGACGAGATCGAGGTGGATTGCAGCGTGTGCCTCGGCTCTCTGTGCAGGGATTGTCTCGACGGAGAGAGCGGTGTTCAGGAGTGCCCTACATGCCATGAGAAGGTCTGTGAGGACTGTTTCCTGAGTGTGAAGGGGAATTGCTGCACGTATCAGGGCTGACGGGCCGGCGGAGCCGGCAGAAAGGAAAGGACAAGGGCAATGTCTATGGAGATGAATCAAGCGGAGAATTGGAATGATGGCCACGACCACGGGTTGGCGACCGGCCACCTCAAAAGCGCCATCAAAAATCTCGTCGAGGTGGAGTTTGTCATTGGGCATTTCGACGAGCAAGCACCCGAAGGCTCACACAGTACGTTCCTCGCGGAGTACCGCGACAAGATCAGCGACGCAATCTCTATGATGCGCGAGGCGGTGTCCTCGATCATCGACCCGCCGAATGATGAAGATCGGTACGAAGACGACGAGGATCTGGACCTGAGCGACGAGTAGCATTTTCGACCATGCGGGGAGTCGGATTTACCTGTCCTCCGGCTCCCCGCTCCATCCCTTGACAACGATTTACTTAGATGGGTACATTTGCAGTCGCGCACAACGAGTGGTTAGGGGGGTGAACACATGACCACGAAGAGACAGAAGGCCGAGAAGGTCGAGGGTCGCGTCAAGCGGCGCATCGAATTGTCGAAGGAAATCCTGAAAGACATCGGCATCCCGCCGGAGGTGTACCAGCGAGTCGTGCTGAACGCTCTGCTCATCGCGCCCGGACTGGTGGACTGCGATGAGGCGTCGCTGGATCAGGCCATCATGCGGTCGATCAACGCGCGGCTCCTGCCGGACGGGCGCGAGGGCGTGATCGTGCCGTACAAGGGCAAGGCTCAGTTCATGCCGATGATTGACGGGCAGGTGAAGTTGGCATTGGCCGCCACGAAGGGGCTGACGCTTCGGCCACGCCTCGTCTACGAGGATGATGAGTGGGAGTACAGCGAGGGTCTGTTCCCCACACTCAGGCACACGCCGAACGCAAAGGGTTCGCGCAAGACGGACGACATCATCGCGGCCTACGTGATCGCTCAGGTTCCGGGTGCCACCGCGCCGCTGTTCGAGGTCATGTTGCGTGGCGACATCGACTGGCACATGGGCTACTCGCAGAACGGGCGCGAGGGCAAGGGTCCGTGGGCGTCGCACTACGGCGAGATGGCCAAGAAGACCGTGTTGCGCCAGATTCTCAGGCGGCTGCCGCAGCCATCCGGCTTCGCGCCCATCATGGATGAGGACATGCCGGATCTGTCGCAGGTTGAGATCGGCGGCTATGAGGAGATGCCGCATCCGCCGATGGACGACGTGGTGGAAGAGGAACTCGTCGAGGATATGCCCGCTGAGGAAGCGCCTGCTCGGAAGCCGAATCCTCGCAGAAGCAAGGCGTCTCAGGAAGCGGACCAACCGGAAGCGGAAGAGGAACTCGTCGAGGAGATGCCCGCCGAAGAGGGGGTGCAGAGCCGCTCGCCGTTCTGAACGGCGCAACACGTGCAGGGAGCCTCGGAGGCTGGCGGGACTCATAACTCCGCCTCAGCGGGTTCGACTCCCGCCCCTGCTACCAAACGGAAAGGACACGGACATGCGACTAGAGATCGAGAATGTCCTCGGACTCAAGCGGGCGCAGGTTGAACTTGAGCCAGGGGCAATCGTTGAGGTGATCGGAGAGAACGCGACCGGCAAGACGAGTCTTGCGGTGGCCGCTCAAGCGGTACTGGCGCGGGAAATGAATCCCCTCGGCATTCCGGCCACACAGAACAAGCGGGTCTACTTGCATGACGACGCCGAGAAGGGCGAAGCCACACTGATCGACGACGGCGCAATCGTGCGCTGGTTCGTGGATCAGGGCAAGATAGCCGCGCCGAACGAGGGACGCGCAAGCTACCCCGAAGCGGTCGGTCTGGTGGATTACACATCCCGTGCGTCCTCGAAGGAACGCGCCACGCGGCTCCAAGCGGCTTTACTGCCAGATCCCGCCACGGTTCTTGACCAGCTTCACAAGGCGCTCCGCGACTATCTGGATGAGGACGACGTGGTGGGCGTTATCAAGGTGATCGAGGAACGGGATTGGGATAGCGCCGCATCCATCTATTCGGATCGGGCGCGAGTGATGAAGCGGCAATGGAGTGATCTCACCGGTGCCACGTGGGGAATCCGCAAGGGTTCAGACTGGCGACCGGACGGCTGGTTGGCTGACTACGACACGCTGACCGTCCCGCAGGCTGAGGAGCGTGTGACCACAGCGCGTGATGCGCTCTCCGCGCTTCACAAGGTGCAAGCCGTCAGCGAGGCGGAGATCCAAGCGGCCAGCGCAGCGCGTGAGCGTCTGCCCGAACTGGAATCACTACTCGAAACCATCCGGCGCGACATCAACGAGATCGAGTCGGAGCGGACAGCGGTGAACGTTTCCCTCGCAGAGAAAGAGGTCAATCGGTTGTCCGCCGAGTTGGACGGGCTGACCGGATCGCTCAAATGCCCTCACTGCGACAAGCCGTTGCGCCTCGTGAAAGGCGTTCTGGTCGAGGTGGGCGGCGAGTCCGAGCGTCAGCAAGCGGAAGCCGCACTGAAAGATGCGCAAGCGAAACTTGGTGATGTTCGTGCTCAAGACGACGCGCTCCGACAGCAACTAGCCGCAGAGCGGCAACATGAATCCGAGGTGAGCGGCGATCTGAACCAATCCAAGCGGCTGGCCGGTCAAGCCACTCGGAACGGCGTGGTTCAGGCCGAGCACACGGCGGCGCTCGCGTCAGCCGAGGCGGACGTGGAGCAAGCCAGACTGGTCGTGCAGACCGTCAAGGCGCAGATGGAAGCGGCCAAGCTGCACGATTCGATTGTTCGGTACACAGCGGTCGAGAAGGCAATCGGACCGGAGGGCGTGAGGGCGAGGATGCTGGAAACCGCCTTGACGCGACTCAATGCTGGCCTTCTGGTCATATCCGAGAAGACTGGCTGGCCGTCCATCGTGATGGACGAGAAGGGCGGCGTCCAGTGGGATGGGCGTGCCGTCCAGTTGTGCAGCGAATCGGAGAAGTGGCGGGCGCAGGCGTCCATCCAGTTGACGCTTGCGGCCATGACGGACTCGCGGGCGGTTGTTCTGGATCGCGCCGACCTACTGGATCCGATGGGTCGCAGGGCGCTCAGTCGGGTGGTGAACTATATCTGCGAGAAGACGCAGATCTCCGTGCTGCTCTGCTCAACGGCAGGCTCCGATGTGGCCGGTGCGGTCGGCGATGATTGGCCGATCATCCGACTGGCTGACGGGACGCAGTTGGGAGAGATCACATGAGAATGCTATGGGGGTTGTTCGCCATCAATTTCGTCCTATGGTACGGCGCAGTCATTGCCGGCATGTTCTGGGATGCGGTGCCGATGCTCGCCATCTCTATGGTGCGCGCGTATGCTTTCGGCTCAATGGCTGCGATGGCCTTTTTGGGTCTCCTGCACTATCAGAGGACGCGACGGAGGTAAGGGCATGACGCAGCGAGTCGAGTTGGCGGAAGGCGCCAAGATATTCATTGACATCATCCACCGAAAGGTCGGTAAGTGCGAGATTGAGTTCGGCTACCGTCCGAATCCGGACTGTTCGGAGCCGAAGCCGGGGGATCGTGTCACGTGCTACGCGAAGGTCACGTATCCTGACGGCAGGGTGATCGAGCGGGAAGCCAGCAGTCACATGGCACCCAAAGCGCTCGCCGATGCGTTTGCGGATCTGGCGCGCTCCCTCGGTATCTCCGTTCGGCTCCGCTACGACTGGTCGGATTACATGGATTCCGCAGAGAAAGACGAATGAACCACCATCCCACGTGGGACATCGTGAACGCCGGTGCGCTCGAGGCCCTGCGCGAGATGCCGGCCGAGTCGATACATTGCGTCGTGACCAGTCCTCCGTATTGGGGACTGCGCGACTATGGGAACAACAAATGGGTTGGCGGTAACGACCCTTCCTGCGACCACTCGAAACCTTCGCCCACGCGAGACGCAGGCACGGGCAAAGATCACTCAAACACCGACCACGCTCAAGAGCCGTGGCGCGGCGGCATATGCGGTCGCTGTGGCGCACGAGCGGAAAGGACAGGTATCGGCCTAGAAAGCACTCTGGAAGAACACATCACGGCTCTGGTTGATGTGTTCCGCGAGTTGCGGCGGGTGCTCAGACGCGACGGGGTATTCTTCCTGAACTATGGCGACTCCTACGCAGGCAGCAATAGAGGCGCAGGAACCAAAGATTTCGGCCCGAAACAACTAAGCAATCACGGCAGCACTAATCTCTCGAAAGCACCGCCGGTTCATGGACTCAAGCCCAAAGACCCGATGATGCTACCTGCGCGCATCGCGCTTGCGCTGCAAGTTGATGGCTGGTGGGTCCGCTCAGAAATTGCATGGATCAAACTCAATTCCATGCCAGAGAACGTGAGAGATCGGCCTACGTCAGCGCACGAAAAAGTCTTCATGCTGACCAAATCGGCCCGCTACTATTACGACTCGGACGCTGTGGCGACTGATGCCTCAGAAAACAGCCTTGCACGTTACCGACGCGGCACAACCTACGATGGCACGGAACAGTACCGCATGAAGGGTGGTGGGCGGACGGTTCAGGAACAGAAAGAGCATGTGGCCAACATGCGGAACGTGATTGTGACCGCCACTCAGCCGTACCGCGGTGCTCATTTCGCCACGTTTCCTCCTAATCTGATCGAGCCGCTAATTCTGGCAGGATGTCCACTAGGCGGGACGGTACTCGATCCATTCACCGGAAGCGGAACGACCGGCGTGGTGGCACTCCGGCATGGTCGTAGCTTTGTGGGCATCGAAATCAATCCAGACTACGCACAGATGGCGCGCGACCGGATCATTGCGGATGCGCCGCTCCTGAACGGCATGAGTGCCAAATGAGCGACTGGACAGATTGGGTCAGGGCACTTGAATCTCGCGGACAGATCAAGCTCCGAGACAACGGCAATGCGTTCACGACGCGCTGCCCGTCACACGACGACCACCGCGACAGCCTGTCGGTAAAACGGGCCGACGACGGCAAGGTGCTTGCCCATTGCTTCACGGGCTGCACGTTCGAGGAGATCCGCGATTCTCTTGGCCTCGGCAGGGACTCATCGGAATCAAGCACGCCGCGCAGCGCACCGCCGCCGAAGCCAGCCGCATCGCCTCCCAAACCGAGTCGCCTACCCAGCGGGCAAGGTGTCCGCAAGTGGAACTACTACGACTCCGAGGGTGAATTGGTCTTCGCGGTCACTCGGCAGGATCCCGGCAAGAAGTTCCTGCAATGGACGCCAACGGACGATCCGAACCTCTGGATACCGCGCGGCCCCACCAAGAAGAAGCCACTTTATCGGCTGGCGGACATCCTGCGTTCAGACGGCACAGTGGCAATCGTTGAGGGCGAGAAGTGCGCTGACGCTTGCCGCACAGCATGGCCGACACAGACCATCACGACGTGGGCAGGCGGCGCGAACGCTTGGCAAACGACGGACTGGACGCCGCTCCGCGGTCGGACTGTGAGCATCGTGGCGGACGCAGACCACATAGACCCGAAGAAGGGCACACGTCCAGGTCACGTTGCGGCGCGCGGGATCGCCGTCATTCTGCTCGGCTTGGGCTGCAAGGTGAAACTGGCGCTCCCGATGCCGACCGGTCCGGCCAATGAGGACATTGAGGACTGGCTACGAGCCGATGGCGTAGACGACACGGCGCGTCGCGTCGCCGACATGCTCGAAGACTTTGATGGCAGTCCGCCGCCTGAGAGCGATCCGCCGACTCAAGAGGTATCCACGTCGGAACTGGAGAACAACCAGCATTTTCGCATCCTCGGCTTGGAAGGGGCGCGTATCCTCGTGCGACTCAAGCGCGCCGGTCAGATCGAGCGCTACAGCAGGGAGAGCGTGTCGCGCACCGCGACGCTCATCAGCCTCGCGCCTGAGACGTGGTGGTGCGGCTCGACGGGCGCTCCACAATTGAGCGACAAGGTGAGTCGGCAATGCGGCGACGCGATCATTCGGATCGCCGACGTGCTCGGCCAGATTGACACAACGGCCATCTTAGGCATGGGTGCCGTCAAGATTCCGGGTGGAACGGTCGCGTTCCATTTGGGCAACAGGATCCTCGCGGACGGCAAGGAGCATCCGCTTGACTGGCCTGACGACGTGGTGTGGGAAGCCGGTCCAGCCGTGCCACTCGCAGCACCCGCGACCGCCGACCAAATGCGGGAGTTTGCTCTAGCCGTGCTGGATTACCGATGGGCAAGTCAAATGGACGGCTACAGGCTACTCGGCTGGATGGTGGCTGCGCTGCATGGTGGGGCGCTCTCATGGCGACCGCACATATCGTTCGTAGCGGAATCCGGACACGGAAAGTCGTGGATTATCCGCGAAGTGCTCAGACCAATCATGGGCCCGCTTGTCAACGTCGTCTCGGACGCGACGGCTGCTGCCATTGCGCGTATGACGGCGCACTCGTCCATCCCGCTCCTGATCGACGAGGCAGAGCCGACCGCTGCATGGTTGGCACAACTGCTTGACTTGCTGCGCGTTGCATCCGGTGGTGATGGGATGAGAGTACGGGCGGATCAGGGCAGCAGCGGTGTGACTCGTCAATTCGCCAGGTTCAGCGCCATGCTGTCCTCGACACGGGCACCTCGTCTCAAACGTGCTGACGTGAGCCGCCTCACGCCGCTCCGTTTGGGCGCGGCGGTCGAGGATTGGGCAAAGGTCGAGAAGCGCATCTTGGACGCCGCGAAGCACGCAGCGGCCATTCGGTCACGCATCATTCAGGACGGGCCGGCGATTGTCGCAACAGCCGAAGCGATTGGCCGCGAAATGCAGTCCGGCGGCATGGAATCACGTGAAGCCCTCTCAAGTGCCAGCCTGACCGCCGGGTGGCGCGAGTGGGGCGTTGAGGACACCAAGTGGATCTATGCAATGGACATGCAGGGCTTCGAGGACAGGTCGGACGCAGCGGATTTGCTGCGTGATATTCTTGCTATCCGGCTACGCGCCGTCGATGGGAACATCGACAAAGACCTTTCCCGCCTGATCATCGACGAGCCGAAGCGTATACGTGACCTGTACGGGCTGCGCTTCGACGAAGGCTGGTTGCGGATCGCCTACTCCCACAGCGGCCTAAAGAATGCCCTGAATAGGACAGACCACGGGAACGTTGACCTGCGTTCCGTGCTGATGCAATTGAGCGGCGCGAATATATCCCACTCGGCACTCGCGTTCGGCGCGATCCGGCTGCGAGCAGTGGAGATTTCGCCTGACACATTGGACGAGTTGGGTATCGAGCTAGGAGGGTACGATGCCGACACCGACAGCAACAGCAGTTGAACCACACTATCACCTCTGGGTATTGAGCGACGACGGGGCGACGCTCCGACGCGAGCCGTTCGTCTTCCGGTCGCGCACACCGGCGTACCGTGCCCTGAACAGTCGCGGCATCGAGGGGAAGGTCGTTTCCTGCCAAGACGAGGCATGTGACGTGGATGAACACGCCGTCTGCCCGACGTGCGGGCATCGGTTACACCGAGGGTGACAATTCGCCACGCATCGTGTTAGAATAAATGTAGGAAAGGACAAGGGCATGAGAACGAAACTCGTTGAGTTCACGGACGGCGCACTCTACGGCAAGGTTCTGCTCGGACGTTTCGACAATCGTGAGTTGGATCGCCGCTCCGAGATGGCCGACCGCTTCGACCACACGGTGATCTCACTGCTTCGACAGGAAGGGTGGGGGCGCAACCACTACCTGCTCCTCGACATCTCGAAACCCGGACGGGGCGCGATCATGCAATTGGGCGAGGTGGCCAAGTTTCAGTTGGCGAAGCATCCGCCCGACCACTTTTGACCGCTGATGGAGCCGTTCGTCGAATGGCTACACAAGCAATATCCAGCGGGCATGACGCACTACTTTCCGGAGTCGGTTCCCGACTATGTGGATCTGAGGAAGCCATGACGAAGCGCAAGCCTTTAGACAGGAAATCCTATCTGCGCTATCGGAGGGGTCTTTGAGGCACTCACTACGGTTCGTGACGTGATAGATCGACGTTTGGAGTATCTGCTTGCAAAGCGCAAAAAGGTCGAGTTGCGAATCGCCGAACTAGAAGGACAAGGCCATGACTGACAAGCAACGTTTCCCCATCGGCAAGGCGCGGTCTGTTGCAACCGCACTGGCCGCCTCATTCGAGCCGTATACCGAGCGGGTACATATCGCAGGCTCCATACGGCGCGGCAAACAGGAAGTCGGCGACATCGAGATCCTGTACATCCCCAAGCTGGTCGAGGCTCCGACCGATCTGTTCGGTGCGCCGACCGGTCAGCCGGAAGACATGCTGGAAACCCACCTGCTCCGCATGATGGAGATGGGCGTGCTGGCCAAGCGGGGCGGCTTCGGCCCGAAGAACAAGCTGCTCGTCCACGTGCCATCCGGCATCCCGCTCGACGTGTTCCGCACGGATGCGGCCAATTGGGGCATGGCGCTCGTCGTTCGCACTGGACCAAAGGATTTCAACGTGCGGCTCATGTCGCGCTTTCAGGAGTTGGGGATCGCAGGGCACGCCTACGCCGGAGTGACGTACAGAGGCGGGAAGCGCTTCGATTGCCCGACCGAAGAAGACGTGTTCAAGCACGCCCAATGGGACTATGTGGAGCCGAAGGAAAGGAGATAAGTGATGGATATTTCAATCGTTGTGACATCCGTGAACGGGGCGCGCTTCGCGTTCAATCCCCAAGCGGTGCAGAGTTTCAGTGAGGATCGCTCGATCAACAGCAATAAGACGTTGCTGACGTTCACAAATGGCGATAGGCAGTATGTGGACGATCCGTTCCCCACGATTCTCAGATGGATTCAGGGGTCAGAGTGGAGCGGAAACACGCCATGAGTTGCGCGATGAGCCAGTATATGGGTCGGATGGATGTAACGGTTGCGATGGAAAAGCGCGAGCGGCTCTTCGCCGCTTGGGATCAGTCCGCCCAGACTGTTTGCCAATATGACCTGTTGAAAAAGCGAATAGCGGCTCTCTATCACGAGGAAATGTCCAAGCCCTACAAGGGCGATCTGGTCTAGGAGGAGTGATGAGCCTTTGGGAAGGGAAGCCGACGCCGGGCAGCAATGAGGCGCTCGAAGAGGGCTGTAAGTGCCCCATCCTCGACAACGCGCATGGGCGCGGGATGCTGGGCGGTGGCATATTCGTCGTCAATGCGGAGTGCCCGCTGCACGCGGCACCGGAAGGAGAAGAAGAATGACAGAGATTGACTGGCTGGACGTGCGGGGCAAGCTGGGCATCGTCTATCTGGCCGCGCCGTACTCAGGCGACTCCGAGGAGATCATGCGCGAGCGGGTTCGCAAGGTGACTCAGGTAGCGGGGCAACTGATCGATGTGGGCTACTACGTGTTCTCGCCGCTGACCTACACGGAGCGACTCGCGGACACCGGCCACCAGCCGCCTGTCGGATGGTACGAGTTCGACTTGGCATTCCTGCAAAAGTGCGGAGCGATTGCCGTACTCCAGTTGGACGGATGGCTCCAATCGCACGGCGTGACTCTCGAAGTCCAGACGTTCCGCGCGTTGCGATCCGCACCACCTATCGAAGTCATGCTCAGGGAGAATGAGGATCCCGTCAAGGAGATGGACAAGTGGGCGCTCTACGCCTATCGCAATCTACAGGAGATGCCATCGTGAAAGCACTCACAGTGATCCAGCCGTGGGCGAGTTTCCTCGCCGAAGGCGTCAAGGTGTGGGAGACGCGCACGTGGTACACGCGCTATCGCGGCGCGGTGGCCATCCATGCGGGCATGAACAGGCAGCACATCGACAACGCCAACCTGTACGAGCCGATGGCGGACTACGACTACCCCTTCGGCGCGATTGTCGCTGTTGGCCAGTTGGTCGAGGTGCGGGTCGCGTGGACGGTGCGCCCGGAGATCAGCACGCTGGAAGAGACGCTCGGCGATTTCAGTTCGGGTCGGTACGCATGGCATTTCGAGAACGTGATGAAACTCCACAAGCCTCTCCCGCTCAAGGGCAAGCAGGGGCTGTGGACGCCGGACGACGTTACGGCAACTCTACTCAGCACCATGTACAGCGATCATCTGCGAATCCGGCAGTTGCGCTAGCATGAAGCGCGTCACGAAGGACGACATGGAGATCGCTGTGGCGCGATTCGCGGGCATCCAGCGCAATCTGGTGATCCCCAACCTGAGTCACTCGTTCTTCGCCCATGAGTGCGATGTGGTGTCCGTCTCTCAGGCGGGCTACATGACGGAGTACGAGATCAAGACGAGTCTGGCCGACCTGCGGCGTGAGTGGGGCAAGCAACGATGGAAGTGGCACCGCTACTACCGCGACAACCCGAACCCTAATCGGTTCACCCGTGACGGATTCTCCGACTTGATCCGCCAGTACATCATCTGCGTGCCGGACGCCATCGGCGACAGGGCGCTCCCGCTGATTCCTGACGACATTGGGGCTGGCCTGTTCACGTTCGATGAGCGCCCTTATTTCCCGGAGGCTGGCCTGTTCATCAGCCGCAAACTGGCACATCCCAGGATCAACGCCTCGGCACGGAAACTGACTCTTGCGGAGCGGGAGCACATCGGTCGGCTGATGGCCATGCGGTATTGGGGGCAACGGCGTCGTGAAGCGGGAATCGGGTATTTCTAGGTTGACAGTGGCCGCATATTCCTATAGTATAAATATAGATACCTAATCACTCCGGATTGGGTACAGGAAAGGACAGGTGCAATGGCTTATACGGTAGAGCGGAATAACGACCCTCAAGATGATACGGCCTACGATGTCATGGATTCTGAGGGCAAGTGTGTCGGATCCATCATTCGGAACGAACTGCCGAATCCTCGCTCGCAACGCCCCGACGTTGAGTGGTATCTGGAAGCACCTCGCATCACCGGGCGCAAGAGCATCTGGTCTCCCACGCTACGCGAACTGAAAGAGGTTCTTGCGACCAACTTGTGGGGATAGGTCACTCAGAAGCGACAGAAAGGAAAGGAAGGGGCAGAGCAATGGCATTTCAGGTCAAGTATCCAAACGTTCATATACGACTGGTAGGTGAGGATGGCAACGCCTTCTCCATCATGGGGCGCACGACACGGGCGCTAAAGCGTGCGGGCGTCAGTGAAGAAGAGTGCGATCAGTTCAGGAAGCAAGCCATGAGCGGCGACTACGACAACTTGCTCCGCACGGTCATGGAATGGGTCAACACTGATGGGGACGAGGGCGAGGACGACTAGTGGCGCAGAGTGACACCCGCTTCGGCGGGTGGTAATGCGGCAGGTCGGTCACAAGCCCGACCGCTAGCAGAGAGGAAAGGACAGAGGCAATGGCAGAGCGAGAAGTAACGCAAGACGAGATCGAAGCGGTCATGGACTTTGTGAAGTCCTACCGCGACATGGGATTCTCCGCTCAGGGTCAGCTTGATTATGTGGTGGACGGCGATCTGAATCCCGACAACGTGACGACCAGCGGGCTGGGCTACATGGCGGATGCTCTCGGACAGTACGTGGACTCCGAGATACCGGCGATTGCTCACATCGCCAAGACGGTCTGCGACGCCTTCATCTCGCGGAGTTAGCACGTGACCAGATGGCGCTGGAAGCTACGCTGGTTCAGCTTCAAGTGCCCTCGCTGCGGCGTGACCTTCACATCGGACACGCAGCGCCCCGACGAGGAAGAGCACTTGAAATACTGCCGAGGTGAGAGGTGGCAGCCGGATCCCGTTCAGCCCACACTATTTGACGTGAAGCAATGACCACCACTGAACTCCGCCCCTATCAAGGCGACGCGATCCCGCAGCTACGCGAGGCCATTGACCTCTACGGATCGGTCGTCTACGTGTTGCCGACCGGCGCGGGGAAGACCGTCGTGGCCGCCGAGATTGCGCGTCTGGCCGCCCTGAACGGCAAGAGAACGCTTCTACTGGTGCATCGGCGGGAGTTGGTGCGTCAGGCCGTCGATACGCTCGCTGAGGCGTGCCCAGGGATCTCTGTCGGCGTGGAAGCGGCTGGTTGGCCGTCTCAGCCGTGGGCGACGTTGCAGGTCGGCATGGTGCAGTCCATCTCGCGCCGCTCGTACAACATCCGACCGGATCTGGTGATCATCGACGAGGCGCACCACACGCGCGCCGCCACATGGGAGAAGGTGCTCGCACAGTGGCCGCACGCCGCCAAAGTCGGGTTGACGGCGACTCCTGAGCGGCTGGATCGCAAGGGACTCGGCCAGCATTTCGCCACGATGGTTCTCGGACCCTCGATCAGCGAACTGGTTGAGCAGGGCTATCTGGCTCCCACACGCACGTTGTCCATCCCGTCCGGCATGGCGCTCAGCAAGGTGCGCCGCGACCGACACGGCGAGTATCGCAAGGACGACCTGCGCGAGGCGATCAACGAGCAGGTGATTGCGTCAGCCGCCGACGCCTACATGGACTACGCGCTCGGTCGGCGGGCTATCTTCTTCGGCATCGACATCGAGCACAGCAAGCAGGTTGTCAACGAATTGCGGAAGCGCGGCGTGCGAGCCGAGCACGTGGACGGCAACGACTCGACTCCCAGACGGGATCGCGTCATGGCGCTGTTCCGCACGGGCGGCATCGACGTGGTGGGCAACTGCGATCTGATCTCCGAGGGCTACGACGCGCCGAGTTGCGATGTGGTGATCCTCGGCTCCAAGACAAGCAGCGTGACGCGCTTCCTACAGGCCGCGGGGCGCATGATGCGGCCAGGTCCGGATAAAGAGGGGCTGCTCATCGACTTGGGCGGCAGCGTCCACGAGTTGGGTCTGCCGGACGAAACACGCAGTTGGTCACTAGAGGACGGCGAGATCCGCGAGGAGCAGCCTTACGACACGGAGCCGTCCACATGCCCGAACTGCCGAACGGTGTTTCGGGGTCGGCGGTGCCCTCATTGCGAGTACATGATGCGCGAGATGCCCGCGCCGCTGCGCGTCGAGGAGCGCGTCGAGTTGCAAGAGGTCACGAAGCGCGAGCCGAAGATCCGGCGCAACGAGTTGATGCGAATGCTCCGCGCGGCGCGCCAATCCGAGGATCCGCCGGCCGCTCTCAAAGAGATCGCGTTCCAGCACGACTACAAGCCCGGGTGGGTGCATCACATTCTGAAAGCATGGGGGATGACGGGCTAGGAGGAGTCATGCCACGAGGAAAACGCATGTCGTTCACAGAGTTTATGAAGCGGATGGAAATGTACTATCCGGACCTTCGCTATCACCGGAAGACGTGTCGTGTTGTTGACGGACGGTTTTGCGGTCAGTGCATTCGCCATATGACTCGCAGTGCCGACCGCGCACGGTATCTTGGCAAAGTGGATTTGGCAACACTTTGCCGAAGCACTGGAGATCAGACGCTAACGACCTTGACAGTGGCGTAGCTTTCCTATAGTATAAATATAGGAAAGGGTACGGAAAGGACAGGGCAAAGGGCAATGTCAGTTCAAGCCGAGTACCGTGTGGCGGCCATCCCGCTCCATCTGATTCAGGTGGATCCGGAACAGCCCCGCAAGACGTTCAAGGCAGACGACCTCCATTCCCTCATGTCGAGCATCCGAGCCGAGGGGCTGCTACAGCCCATCACAGTGCGGCCAGCGCAGCGCGATACGGACGACGCTCCCTGCTACATCATCGTGGCGGGCGAGCGTCGCTTCCGTGCGGTGTGCGCTCTGGAGTGGGACGCGATCCCCGCCATCGTCAAGGAACTCGATCACGCGGGCTGGACCAAAGCGCAGTTGCTTGAGAACGCCGCGCGCGTTGACCTCGACCCCGTTGAGGAAGCCCGCGCGCTGAACAGGGCGCTTGCTGACGGCATCGCGCTCCACGATCTGGCGAAGGCCATCGGCCGGCAGCCCGAATACGTCACGTGGCGCTGCGAGATGCTCAATGCCCGCGACGAGGTGCTTCACCTTGTGGCGACCGGACAACTCCCGCCAGCGTCCGCATGGTACATCGCGCGGCTGACCGCGAATGGCCAAGCGCGCATCCTGCGGGTGCTCGGACTCAAGAAGCTGGACAGCAACGCGATCCGAGCGCTCTCCGAGCAGATATGGGCAGAGGAGAATCAGGCCGAGATGTTCGCCGAAACCAAGTTGTCCAGCGACCAGATCCAAGCGGTCAGGACATTCGGCAGGGCGTTCGAGGACATCGCCACCCTGCTCACGCGGATCGAGAAGATGCACGAGAAGAATCCCGCGTCGGTGCGACAGGCATTTGCCGCAGAGTCCGGTCTGGCCGAGGCGAAGATCTCGACGGCCATCACGTCACTGCGGCGGGTACTCCAGATGGTTCGTAATCACGACGCGGCGCAGCTACTATAGGGGACATCACAATGGCCACAATGGACATCCTGAGCAGCAACGGGCGACACTACTATCAGGTGGACACCGCCGCAGGCACATGCACGTGCCTCGGTTTCCGCTTCCGTAGGTCCTGCCGCCATCTGCGTGAGGCGCTTGGCGAGGAGCCGCGCGCTACGGTTCGGAAGATCCAGTCGGGGTTCGATAACCCGCAACCCACATTCAAGCCGCTGCCACATCGGAGCGAGGTGAAGGGGCTGACGGACGACCAGATCTCCAACATCCTGTACACGATAGGCCACGGACGCCGCTCATTCGAGGAGTTCGTCGGGTTCCTGCGGTATCAGGGCATCAACCAGCTTGTGGACATCCGATCCCGCCCGCAGTCACGCTTCTCTCCGCATTTCAACAAGAAGCGGCTCGACGCGGCTCTCGCCGATGAGGGAATCACCTACACGCACATCGTGGCGCTCGGCGCGTCCAATCTGGGCACGGACGACGACCGCCACGATCTGCTCAACGACCGCGAGTCCGGCCTGATTCAATTGGTCGGCCTGTTAGCCGATCAGCCCGTGGCCATCATGTGTGCCGAAAGTGACCACCGCCATTGCCATCGGCTCTACGTCGCGGAGTGCATCGTGAACTGGTATCCGGACGTGACCATCAATCACCTCGGCACCAAATAGTCTCCCTCACGACCGTCCCACGCCCCCAACAATTGCCGTAAATGTTCCAAGACGTGTATCATTGCGCTCAGCATGAGATGGTGTAGCGGCAACATGCCCTGCTTCCGGCGGGGAGTGGCAGGTTCGACTCCTGCTCTCATGTCCAACGATCGGAGGTGGTGTAATGGTAACATGCAGGATTGTTGATCCTGAGATAGCGGTTCGACTCCGTTCCTCCGGGCCATTGCCTCCCGTAGCTCAGCAGACAGAGCGCCGCCAGACGACGGCGGAGGTCGGAGGTGCAATTCCTTCCGGGAGGTCCAGACCGTGACTCAGGGCCCCGCTCCGGGCGTGCTGTTCATGGGCGGGTTGACACGTCTGGATCAGACCATCTTCCGTCCGGTTATCACAGGGCTGGCCGAATCGGGTTACACGCGATTCGTGGAGCCGGCCTGTGGCTCTCTCGGCTTCGCATCCCTCGCGGCTCAGTGCGGCTTCCGGAACGACCAGATCGAAGCCTCAGACGTGACGCTATTCAGTGCGGTGATCGGGGCAGTGGTCAATGGCCAGCGGGTTGACGACCTGAACATCACGCTTTCTGGATTCGAGGATGAAGACCTCGGCGATCCGGCCACCGTCCTGTACCTGCAAGCGCTCATGGGGGCATGGAGCCGTTCGCAGCGGGGACCCAAAGCGCACGGTCAAATCATCAAGAACGTGTATTGGGGCAACGTTTTCGAGCAGATGGTGATCGACCGACAGCGACACATCTCCGAGTTGGGCGAGTGGGTGGAGCGCTTCGCGGAACGTTACCGCGGGCTGCGTTACCGTTCGATGGATCTGTTCGAGCACATCGCCGAGGTGATCGACGACGAGCACATCGCCGAGGTGATCGACGACGAGCACGCAGTGGTGGCGCTCTCGCCGCCCTGGGTTGCGGGCGACTTCGAGCGGTTCATCGATCCGGGCGGGTTGTTCTCGTGGGACGCTCCGAACTACTCCCTGTTCGATCCGGCCAGTGGATTCGAGAAGATCTACGACCTGTTCCACTCGGCGCGCTGCATGTTCCTGCTAATGACGGACAGTGCCTTTCGGAACGACGAGTACCCGCCCTTCGCGGTGTATGGTGGCCATCGCAAAAACAAGACGGACAAGGGTGCGGTGCGTTCCGCCCACATGCTGTACATGGCGAACCGGCATGAGGAAGCGCTCAGTCACATCGGCGGCAAGCCCCTCGCGCTTCTGTACCAGCCGTCCGGCACGCGCAACATCACGCCTCCGCCGTGGCCGCTCCTGCCAGCCGACCATCCCATCACGCGCGATTCGGAGGTGTATCTCACGCAGGTTTCCGACGACGTGGCGGTCTACTGCCGACAGTTGTGGACACATCGCTTCGCAGGTTCCGTCTCCACGTCCACGATGAATCTCGGCCTGTTCATCGACGGTTTCTTCGCGGGCGTCTGTGGGTTGTCGGTCGGCACTCTCGGCTCGGTCACAGGCGATGCGGCCAGCTACATCCAATACCTGTACGGTATGCCCATCCAGCACCGCAAGGATTTCCGCCTCCACCTGCTGATGCACTTTATGACCTTGAGCCGTCAGACGGTTCACATGGTTTTCCCCGACTACACGGCGGCGATGGCGGACAAGATGATCTCGGTGGATATGTCCAACTACAAGTACAGCAAGGGCTATCGCGCCAAGATCGAGGTGGACGGTCACGACCTGCGGCCCACCATCAGCATCCGGAAGAAAGACCCCTTTGGCGGGTGGTCAACGCACCACCACTATCCGATAGTCGATTCGGACCCTCACGACATCTTTCGCGCGTGGTTCGACAGGGAGTTGAAATGGCAGAGGAACAGCGAGAAGCAGCGGAAGATCCGCGAGGAGAAGGCGCGGGAGACAGCCCCCACGAACTGATTGCGGATCTCGGCGACGGCATGAAGCTGTATCTCGCCGAGTTGGACGCTCTCAGGGAACAGGATGTCAACGCGCGCATCCTGCCGCTCGCCGAGTACAACCAGCTATCGAACAACATCCAGAATCGCGGCCAGTTGGAGTCGGTGCCCTACTGCGCGCTGATCGACGGACGATTCGAGATCATCTCCGGCCACCATCGGATCAAGGCGGCTCGCGGCGTGGGCATCACCCGCGGGGTGATTCTCGTTGACGAGTCCGGACTGTCCCGTTCGGAGATCGTGGCCAAGCAGCTAGCCCACAATCGGCTTGCGGGCGTTGACGACGAGCAGACCCTACGCATCCTGTACGATTCGATTGACGACCCGCTCCTCAAGCTGGAGAGCGGACTGTCAGAGGATTTCGCCGACCTGAGCAACTACGATTGGGATGCCATTCCCGCCCCTCGGCTCAACATGAAGTGGCGCACCGTGACGCTCACGTTCCTCGACCACCAGCTACAGGACTTCGAGGATCTGCTGGGAGCGCTCCCGCCTTCCGATCTGGTCGGCGTGGCGGACATCGAGCAGTTCCAGCCGTTCGTGGACGCCGCATCGAAGTTCGGACGGCTCAAGTCGATCCGCTCCATCGGGCTGATTGTCCACGAACTGACGCGCCTCGCTCTGGAGCGCATCGCGGCAGCCGAAGCCGCACAGGTCGAGGAGCAGGCAGAGGATGAGGCTGATGGTGCGGAATCGTAAGCCGCCAATCGAGTTCGACGCTACGCCCTGGGAGCGGCAACAGGGCGAGTCAGACAAGGCGTGGGAAGCGTGGATCGCCTACCGCGATGCGGGGTCGAGTCGCACGATAGACGCGACCGCAAAAGCACTCGGAAAAGGACCCGCCATCCTGTACGAGTGGTCACGGCGCTACCAGTGGCGCGAACGGATCCGTCACTGGAGCAACTGGATGGACATGCAGGTGAACGAAGCGTCCGCCGAGGTGCTTCGGGAAACCAAGCAGCGCCACCTGCGCCTCGCGCAACTCATGCTGGCCAAGTATCTGGAGCGCGTGGGCGGCTTGAAGTCGGAGGAGATCCCCGTCACGATGCTCGACCGCCTGCTGCGCGTGGGGACCGACGTGGAGTTGGCGAGCATCGGGGCACCCGATCAGGTAGTTGACGTTCGGCATGGCGGAACGGTGCAGGTTGAGGGCACCATCCACCATCCCACGCGGGATCAGTTGCGCGACATCCTAGAGGCGCGCAAGCTGGTTGACGATCTGTCTCCCGACAGCGAGGAAGACGAATGATTGCCGCACTGATCAGTCTCTTCGTCCACGGCCTCTTTCACGAGTGCGAAGACAGCCCGTCGCGCATCGACAAGGTGCCGCCTAGTGATAAGCCGTTGCGAAGTAACCGCGTGGTGGATCAGATTTTTGGTATCGAGCGCGAAGAGGGCTACTACGAGGGCGCCGAATGACACGCCTCATCGTGACCGGCGGACGGGATTTCACGGATCGCGCCGTTCTGTTCGCCGCGCTCGACCATATCCAGCCGTCTGTGGTCATTCACGGCGGCGCACGTGGAGCCGACCAGCTAGCCGATGAGTGGGCGAAGGTTCACGGCGTTCCTGTTGAGGTCTACCACGCCGATTGGGAACGCGAGGGCAAGCGGGCAGGGTACGAACGGAACACACGCATGGCGCGAGACGCTCAAGCGGACGGCGTTCTGGCCTGCCCCGGAGGGCGCGGTACGGAACACATGGTGAACGCGGCCAAGCGGCGCGGCATCGTGGTGTCTCACGTCAGGGACTACGTGCGTCAACTCCTGTGAGGCCATGCCCAAGAAGCGTCGGGAGCAACCACGCCGCGTGATGAAAGCCCGTCGTCAGGTCTGCGCTTCGTGCGGGACGGGCGGCGTCATGGAGATCGACCACATCATTCCGCTCTGGAAGGGCGGGGCGGATCATCAGGACAACATGCAACTGCTCTGCCCGGACTGCCATTCGATCAAGACGTTCCGCGAACACCCTCCACACTGGTACAAGGACAACATCGAGAACGCGGATCTGAAACATGGCAATCAGGACTAGCTACGTCTCTCCTCCGTGGTGGCCTGCGTACCCGCCGCACGCGAAGCAGGCTCTCGCGCTGTGGGGCTATGAGCGGGTTCCCGAACTGCTCTACGGCGGAGCGGCCGGCGGCGGCAAGTCGGACTATCTGCTCATGGCCGCCTCGCAGTTCTGCGGCTACGGCGACTACTCCGCCCTGCTGATACGCCGCACCTATCAGGAACTCAGTCTGCCCGGAGCGCTGATGGATCGCGCCATCAAGTGGTGGGCCGGCAAGTACGGTATCCGCTGGCAACACTCGGCTCACCGTATGACGTGGCCATCCGGTGCGACCATACAGTTCGGGCATCTGGGCGGCTCGACCGATCACGAGCGGTATCAGGGCGCGGAGTTCCACTTCGTCGGCTTCGATGAGGCCACTCAGGTTCCCGCCCACCAGTTGCAGTACCTTCACTCCCGCCTACGGCGTCAGGCGGACAGTCCCATCCCGATCCGCTATCGGCTGGCAAGCAATCCGGGAAGCATCTCGCACGAGTTCGTCCGGAACGAGTACGTCAAGGGCGCGGACGGACGGACGCGCATCTATCTGCCCGCGCTCCTCAGTGAGAACCCCGGACTGGATCAGGAAGCGTACCGCGAGCGGCTGTCCAAGTTGGATCCCATCACCCGCAAGCAGCTTGAAGAGGGCGATTGGGATGTCGTGCTGAGCGCAGGGTTCTTCGAGGTGGAGCACGTCGGCTCATTCACGTTGCAGGACATGAGTATGCACAGCGGCGTGCCGATGGTTCGGGCGTGGGATCTGGCCGCAACTCCCGACGCGCCCGGAACAGACCCCGATTGGACGGTTGGCATCCTGATGGCTCTGGTCGATGGCGAGGCGTGGGTACTCGACATGAAGCGGGCGCGACTCGGACCGGCGCGGGTTGAAAGGCTGATCCGCGAAACGGCTGAGGCGGACGGCCACGACATCCGCATCCTGATCGAGCGGGAGCCCGGTTCGTCCGGACTGCTGGTTCACCGCCACATGGCCGCGCAGGTCCTCAACGGCTTCGACTACCATTCCAAGCGCGCCAGCGGATCCAAGTACGACAGAGCCAAGCCGCTCGCTGCGGCTGTCTCCAATGGGCTGTTCCGCTGGCTACAGGACGGGGAAGGGCGCAACGACGCGATGGCCGAGATGCGGGCGTTCAACGACGACCCGAAGACGTATGCACACGACGACATCGTGGATGCGCTGTCGTTGGCGTTCAACGATCTGACCAGGGCGCAGCGCCGTCGAGGAGGTGGCATGGCCGCAGGAGTCGCCTGAGCAATCTGTTGCAAATAGGGAGAATCCCCTTGTAAAACCTTGACATTTGCCACGCTTTCCTATAGTATAAATATAGATACCTAATCACTCCGGATTGGGTACAGGAAAGGACAGGGGCAATGAAGAGCAGAGAGCAGGCGTTCCAAGAGCCGACCATCGTGCATCTATTCGGCTGGAACTCACAGGACGAAGAGCAGGCCATCTGCGGGGCGACCAGACAGGGCACCCCTCGGCTGCTCTGGAACTACAACTGGAAGAATACGTCCTGCACCGATTGCTTCATCGAGTTCTACGATGAGTACATTGCGAACGGACACGGCGAGGACGCCGAGGCCATCCTCACGCGGGCACACGAGATCCGCCGAATGACTCCGAGCGAGTTCTTCGAGTACAGCATCTCGACCTACACGCCCTACGTGCAGAAGGCGATCCGTGATCAGGTCAAGCGGTATCTGGCACATGCGGACGCGCCGGAAGTCTTGGTGCAGGCGAAGCGCAGCCGCAAGGACATCCGCGACGAGCGGGATGCGGCTGAGGTGGTCGCGCAGAACGCGGCAGCCGAGCGGTACGCCGCACAGCAGGAAGAGGCCAAGCAGGTAGCGTATGCGCGGAACCTGCTCAAGTGGGCGCTTGAGGGCAATCTCAAGAAGGCCATCCCGCAGGCTCAACTGGCACTCCTGACCCGCGAAGAGCGGCAGCGGTATTTCCAGTACAAGGAGATGGTGGGGGCGGCATAGCCGCCTCCGGAAAGGACAGGGCGAATGACCAAGCGACTGGTTCACTACAACGTGAACGGGCAGGAGACAACCACACTGCGCGTCTCCGAGTGCTCAGAGAAGGGCTGCCACCAGCCCTCCATGCTGAACGCTGCACCGGATCACAATAACTCCCGCCACATGCTGGCGATGTGCTGGCCATGCGCGCGCGACTACTTTGTGGGCACAGCGGAGACGCTGTACAAGACGGCTGCTCGGATGCTGTGGGGCGACTACCGCGAGCGGTGCGAGCGGAAGGGCGTGCGGCCGGTCGATCCGATTGAGAGGATCACGGTCGATCAATTCGCGGACGTGACGTAGAGAAGGGAGGAGATATGACGCAACGAGTCGGGCAGCACATAACGCGATTCGAGTACAGGGGGTTAGGCAACGCGCCGTCTGCCTGCGAATTGGAGGTGACGCACCATCTGGACCGCGGCCTGAGCGTCGTGGTGGCCACGGACATCGGCGAGGGCACCAGCGTCACGAACTTCGCGGAGCAACTCGCCACACTGGTCGTCGAGCGCTACGGCATCGACCCGACCAGACTGATCTGGCTGGAGCACTATCAGGCGGATCGCTATGAGGGCGCTGAGGAGACGTGGGATCTGGTGTCTTTCACGTGGCACGGCAAGGTGGCGAGTAGCCCCAAGTGGAAACACCTCAGCACGTACCCGCCTCGGCTCAGCACGGTGCTGGCGCATGGAACTGTGATCGACGCGCCGGCCGCTCGGAGGTTGGAAGGATGAAGAACATCGGATTGATCCTGATTATCGCGGCGGTCATGGCGATCAGCCTGTCGCTGCTGATCGACTCGTGGGTTCATGGCGGGCAATGTCCCGTACCGGACGGGCGGGGAGCCGCGCATATCCTCGCCCACATCTTGCTGTATTTCGGCATGACCGTCATGGGCTACCTTGCATGGAGAGCGCTGAACCTCATCGGCAAGGACTGAAAAGACGCCGCCCGCCAAGTCGTGTCTGGCGGGCGGCTACCTGTGCCAGGGGGATCATGGCAAAGAGGCTACCGTCAGTCTATCAGAAGGGCGACTCCTCCGGATCCTCGGACGGCACGAAACCGCCGTCGTCCTCCCATGTGTCCTGTTCAGGGGCAACAAACGCCCACTGTCGCGCAGATTTGCCGTGCAGTTGCCCGATAACATCCGCCATAATGATGCCTGCCAGATTGCTGGCACTGCGGCGTTCTTGTTCCATAAGTTGCCTATAGTCCGCCTCGTCTTGTCCCGATAAATGCACGCGGATTTCCATGCCGTTGCCCTGCCTTTCTCTGGCGATTTACTGGCCACATGCGGGCAGATTACAGGCAATTGCCATGCAAGTCAAGCACACATTTTTGTACCGGTTGTACCGGTTGTACTGGTTTCTGTGCGCGTCAAGCCACAACAAGAACAACAACAAAACCCAGTAAATTAGATATATATATGTCTCTCTCACGCGGCCTCCGGCGAGGATCGGTACAACGGTACGTACAAAGTGAGAAAATACCCCCCGTGTGTGTATGCCTGCGTCCGCGCCGCGCCCGTCGTGTGAGGCTTCATTTTTTCGTGTACCGCTGTACCGGCTGTACTTTCCGCATCGTGACGCGGCGGAGAGCGTACAAGGGGCTGTGCGGGTAGTGTACCGACCGCTGTGATAGACTGGACTCAACCTCATCCTCCCAGATGAGTTCCCAGCAGGAAGCCGCCCACCACACCGGGCGGTTTTCTGTTTGTGAGGAGCCAATGGCCAAGAGCGAGTACGAAGACCTGTTCCTCGACTGGATCGCATCCGAGGGCTTCGACCTTCCGGAGCGCCAGTACCGTTTCGCGCCGCCACGCCGATGGGCGTTCGATTTCGGTTGGCCGGATCAGCGCGTTGCCGTCGAGATCGAGGGAGCCACGTGGGCCGGCGGTCGGCACACGCGGGGCAGCGGTTTCCTGAAAGACGCGGAAAAGTATGAGAAGGCGCTGCAACTCGGCTGGCAGGTGTACCGCATCCCGTCCATGTGGCTGAAAGACAAGGACCGGATGGTTCTGCGCGAGGAGATCCTAGTCACCCTGCGGCTCTTGTTGACAGGGCGTCATGCTGTGCTAGAGTGATTGCCATGAGTGAAGTCGCTGCGGTCAAGTTCGTCGGCGATCCCGATGAGGGCATCATCGAGGGGCTTGCTGTCCCCTTTAGCGGGCCGGTCAAGGGCGGGCGTGACCTTGAGGGCGACAAGTTCGGCAAGGAAACGAACTATTTCCTCGACTACTACGACACGCGGCCTGTCCTCTACAACCACGGCTCCAGCAAGGAGCTAGGCCCTGAATTGATCGGGAAGCAGACCGAAGCCAAGCTGGTGGATGCCGGCGTGTGGGCGACCGTCGTTCTGAATCGGTCGAGCCGCTATTGGGCTGAGGTCAAGAAGCTGGTTGATAAAGGCGTCCTGTATTTCTCCAGCGCGGCCATGCCGCATCTGGTGAGGCGCGAAAAGGGCTTCGTGAAGTCGTGGCCAATCATGGAACTCAGCCTGACGGATACACCTGCCAATCCCTACGCGATTATCGAAAGCAAGACGCTGGAGGGCGACCCACCTGCCGATCCGCCTGCCGATCCGCCTGCGCCGGCCGATCCTCCGGAGCCGCAACAGGCCGAGATGAAGATCACGCTGTCTGGCGAGCAGATGCAGGCCGAAGTGAATCGGCAACTGGACAGCATGTTCAGCATGGTGTACGAGATGCGCGACGACATGAAACAACTGATGGAGCGCGTGACGTTCCTCGAACAGAACGAGATGCAGAAGACCGCCACGCCGACCGGCGAGGGCGAAGGAGAGGGCCAGGACGACGGGCAAAAGGGTGGCGACGAGCCGACATCGGAAAGTGACGCGGGGGCTGGGGCAAAAACCTTGCAGGACGCAATGAATATCTATCTGACGGACATTGCGAAGGAAAGCCAAGAGGAGTATGACCATGCCCAGCACGCAGTTGCTTGAGGCCATCGAGGATGTCAAGGTCAAGCGCGGAGCGCTGAAAGACCTGCTCGACTCGGCCACCAACGACGACGGCAACCTCGACTTCGAGTTGCTGCTCAAGTCCGGCAAGTCTGTTGACGACGTGCATCAGGCCGAGCAGGCCATGACGGAAGCTGCCAAGCGCCGCGACGACATCAAGTCCATCGAGGACAGCGCCGCGAAGCTCAAGGAGCTTGAGGAAATCGACGAGTCCACACGGGTTCCCGTTGGCAACGTGGGCGACCAGCCGAAGGCGGAGAAGTCCCTCGGCCAGGAGTGGATCGAGTCGGACATCTGGAAGAACTGGAACCCGAAGGTGCCGTCCGAAGAGTTGGCACTGGAGAAGAGCCTCAAGGCGCTGTTCCAGACGACCGCGGGCTTCGCGCCGGACTCCCCGCGCTCCGACATCGTGATCCCGATTGTGCGCCGACCGGTGCAGTTGCTCGACAACATCCGGCAGGTGCCCATCGCACTCGAAATCTTCAAGTACATGGAGCAGACCACGCGCAGCGTGACGGGCACTCGGCTCAATGTGGCTGAGGGAGCCGTGTACAACGAGTCCACGTTCGTCTATGAGGAACGGTCCGTAAACGTGATCAAGAAGGGCGTGTTCCTTGAGGCGACCGAAGAGCAGTTCGCCGACGTGCCGATGATCGAGAACATGCTGGCGCAGGATCTGCCCATGCTGATCGGCGAGGCGATTGACGACTCTCTGGTGAACGCGCCGGTCCGCGCCAATGCAGGTGACAACGACCCCGAAGGGCTGCTGAATGTGGCTGGCACCAACGAACACGAGAAGGGCGACGATGAGGCCGTCCTGAACTCGCTGCTCAAGGGCATCGAGGAGGTCGAGTTCACTGGCAGGGCGAACGCCGACATGATGCTGCTGCACACGCGGGACTACTACCGCGAGATGGGCCGGCAGGATCTCAATGGCCGCTACATCGTGACCGACCCGCAGACCGCCATGACTGAGTTCCGACCGTGGGGCGTTCTGGCGCGGAAGGTTGATGTTCTTCCGGCAGGAACCGCAGTGGTCGGCGACTTCGGCATGTACGCGCTGATCCGCGACCGACAGGATGTCAGGACGCGCACCAGCCCTGCATGGGCAGTCAACGTGACCGCTGGAGCCAGCACGCAGACTACCCGACCGACCGGCAGGGTGCTCATCTACACGGATGTCCGGCTCGCATGGGCGTGGCTCCGCAAGGCGGCCTTCACGAAGGTCACGAACCTTTCCTGAGCCTAACGGCACAGGCCGCGAGTGACAGGAGCGAACCATGACTCAGGAAATCGGTAGCGTTCAGGCGGGCGTGGCTCGGAAGCGTATCGACACGCTGATGGAGGCCGCCCGCGCGAAGGTGACGCTCACACAGGATCAATTGCGCGCGCTCAATACGACCGAAGTGGAATTGATACCCGCTCCACCGGATCATCAGGCCATTGTGGTGGAGCGGGTCATTGTGGTTCGCCCAGCAGGTACGGCCTACGCGACCACTGGGCGGATTCAGCTTCGCTACGCACAAAGCACACGCTACGCGCAAACGATTCAAGGGGGCGCTCTGGGTGCCGCCGCCAGTGTGACGGACTTGGGCGCGACCGACTATGGCGCGACAGGTCTGGCAATCGCCGCTGGTGAGGCGCTGAACGCATTTGCGACTGCAACTCTCGGCGCAAACGGTGTGGGCACCTGCACGCTGCTGATTGACTACTGCCTAGTGAATGTGACCTAAGCGCGGGAGGTAGCAAATGGCTTCGAGCCTGATTGCGACCACCGTGATCGAGGATCTGGTCGATTCGGGGCTGTCCGAAGAGGCGCTCAACGTGTACGTGGACGCCGCTGACGCCCGAATCGTTCAGGTGGTCGGTCCGCACTCTGGCACACGCACAGACGGGTTCTACTTCGGACCCTACGAGAGCAGCAAGACCGTGTTCCTCGAACACCCTGCGGAGAGTCTCGTGTCGGTGTCACGTGACGGAACGGATCTCGACTCGGACGACTACCGACTGATTCACGGCGGACGGGCTGTAGAGCGTGTGGGCGACTACATGGAGTGGGACGGCGATGTGGTCGTGACGTACAACCCTCGCGTCGAAACGGCACGCCGCATCAGCGCGCTGGTCGATCTGGTCAAGCTGGCGCTCGCAATGGACGGGTACTCCAGCGTGACAACCGGCAGCCAGCACATGCGGCGTGCGCTCCATCGGGAACGCGAGGAGCGGCGCATCCTGAAAGGCTTGCAACCCCAACATGGAGGCGGAGCGCTTCTCGTATGAGGAACATACCGGGACTCACCATGCGGGCGACCGTCGAGCGCGATGTGGGCACGACGATCAATCCCTACGGCGCGAAGAGCCAGTCGGCGGACACGCCGCGTATGCGAGAGATCCACACGGACTCCGACCCGCTCCGCTGCGAGGTGCAGCCCGTCATGCAGCGGATCGCCACAAGCGACGGCAAGTATCTGACCGTGACGGCACACCGGATCATCGCTCCGGCGCGATCCGACCTGCAAGAAGGCGATGTGGTAACTGAGGTGCGCCGCAAGAATGGCGAGGTGCTGTATAGCGGTCGGCGTCGTCTCGTCGGCGTGCTGTTCGAGCGCGACCACACGAAGGGCACACTGGAGAATTACGGATAATGGCGACTCAAGCACAGGCGCTCCAAGCGGCAACGGCTGTGGATCTCAATGCAGCGTTCTCGCTGGCTGACGGTACGACTTACAACATGCAGGTACAAGGCAATATCGCCTATGTCGCTGAGGCGGCATCCGCGCCTGATCTGACCACGGCGCCCGTAGCGGCCCGCATCTATCGCGCGCCCGCCGAGTTCCCTTACACTGCGGATAGCAGCGTGAATCTGTACGCTTGGGGATCAGGCCGAATCGTCTGTGATGAGGCGTAGCGTATGCCATTCCCGACAGGAACAGATGCGGGTGGCGGTAGCGCGTATGGGTTAGGCCCTGCGCCAAACACATTCGCCAATGCGACCGCCCGCGACGCGCAGGCCGCAGATGCAGACTGGCTCGCTCAATACAACGACAACCGATCATTCTGGATTCGCACCGGTACGAACATCCAGCGTCGGAATGCGGCAGGAGACGGCTGGGAGAACGTCACGGCTGTCGTGCAGGGACCGCGAGGGACTGCTGGTCCTACTGGACCTCAAGGTGATGCCGGCGACGACGGCGCGGACGGGACACAGGTTGAAGCCAATCCCGCAGGAACGGACGGCGACCCTCTCACCCGCATCGCCATAGATGGGACGAACTACAACGTTGCGGGCGGAGATGGCGACGGTGTACCGGGTGACAAGGGGCCGCAAGGCGACCCCGGCCCGCAAGGCCCTGTCGGAGATCAAGGTCCGGTCGGCGATCAGGGACCGAGGGGTGCCGCTGGTCCGGACGGCAACCCCGGTCCGCAGGGACCGGTCGGCAATCAGGGACCGGTCGGGGATAAAGGGCCAACGGGAGACAAGGGTCCGGCTGGCGATGCGGGAAGCGGCGACGGGGCTGGCGCACCGATCGGCTATTCGTTCTGGCAGAAGTGGGACCCGCAAAGCAGCCCGGCGTTCGGGCCGCTTACGACGCCTGATTTCGGAGGGTCTAATACAAGCTACGATTTGCCCACAACTGCGACCTACGAGGACGAAATCCTAAGTTTGCCATCTGTCGACCTGAATCCCGGCCATCCACTGACCGTGGACTATGAGGGAATCATTCTCTTTCGTCCTAGCGGAGGCAGGCACTTCTGGAGAATAGAAGTCGGCTACCGTCTCTGGGATGGCATTGCCGCCAAGCAAACGACGATTTGGCGGGGCTATGCTGGCGAAATCCCCAATGACGAGGAGAGGACGATTGCGGGGGACGTGTTTTCGCTGAAGGCTATATTCGATGTGGGAACCGTTCTGCCGCTCGATAGCGATCCGGCTCAAGATTTTTACTCGGTCACCGCTCAGGACTTCAGCGACGGAATCCCCATCAAACTGATCTTGAGGGCGCGAGCGTTCAATCGAGGAAACATCAACAACCGGATTGGCAGTTCATTCGATCTGCTGAGGAGCGAGGGGCTGGGGTTAGTCGTGTCGCAGGTGGCACCTCCTCCGGCCTCCGCGCCGACTGGTCACACCCGCTACATCGGCTGGAGCGCAGCGCAGCAGCCGACGCTGACCGAGTTCAACGCAGGCGAGGATTTCGACGGAGACATCCTGACAATTCCAGCAGCGTCGCAGGACGGGTTCCTCTGGTTCGCCATTCCGGCGGATGTGGAGTCGCCGACTGCGGCGTACTTCGACGGCAACACGCGATCAGTCCTGCAAGCGTTTGACCAGCAGAGCAATATCGAGACGGACCCTGACGGGACAGCCAATAGCGGCGATGAAGTAGACCATAAAATCTGGGCCACGACGGCTTCACAGCGGGCCGACATCCTGGGTACAGGTGTCCGGACACTCACACTGGAGTATAGCTAATGGCTGACAGCTACGAGAGCAAATACATGGTTCGATTCGAAGACTACAAGGGGCAGGTGCAGTACATCAACCCCACCAACATTCACGGCATCGGGCCTGTGATCCAAGACTCCTTCATCGCGTCGTGGCCGAAGGTCAACGGGGTCTACTATGTAGGGGCGTTATCGAAAATAGACATCGACAACGAAGCCAAGAGCGATCATTACTCGATTTTGGTCAAGGGTACAGTCGCTGACACCATCAAGCGGGTGGACGCCGCACTCGATGTCGTGGCTAAGGGAGGAGCGTCGACTCCGCAGACCGAAACTCCGTCAGCCCCATCGACAGTTGCGGCACCGGCGGGTTCGGACATTGCGAAGAAACCGTACCGGAGCCGTCATTTCTTGCGGTTGCCTAGTGAGTCGGGTTATCCCCTGTGGCTGAGACCTCAAGATATCGTACAGATATGGCCGATCCCATCCATGGAGAACGACGCGGACGGCAATCCCGTAGACAGCGGGCTTGTTCGCGTGTTGCTCAGCCCGTCTTGGTGGATGGTTGAGTATGGTTCCCTCAATGCGGATGGCGTTCGGCAGGGCACGCTTGCTGACGTACTGCGAGCCATCGACGTGCATATCGCGGCCCGCCTCGGCCAAAGTTTCGACAGCGGCATGAATGAGGTAAAAGCAGATGACGGGGAGCCATTCAAACTGCCGCCAACATCCCCGGCCCCGGCTGGTGAAAACGAGAATTAGGCATGGGTGAATACATCGACGAACCCGGAATACTGCGGAGCACGCGCTCTGACGGCCTCCTGATCGATGGGGAGAGCAAGGTTGCGCGGGCGGCTATCACGCCGCCTATCGGCGATGATGAGGATGGCACTACCGTAGAGGCGCACACCCCCGCCAGCGGAGATGCCGAACTGTCAGGCTTGGATATTGGCGGCACTGACTACGAAATCGTGGATCAGGGGGGCCGCGACCGACTGCACGCAGTTGAGCAACGCGTGCATCCCATACGGCAAGAACCGCAGACGTGGGAAGATATCACAGACGGCTCTGCTGGGTGGTCTGACCCCGCTTCGCTCATCACAACGGTCAACAACGCGGCTGCTCTGACCTACGACAACGCGCCCAAGAGCGGCACCGACGACGAGTTCGTGTATGTGCGCATTCCCATCGGTGCTCGGCAGAGCGAGTACCGCTTCCAGTTGACCGTCGGCGGAGGACAGCAGGACGGCGAGACGTTCAACCACGTCCTCGGTACGTGGCCTACCACGCGCATAGGCGCGGACTCGTCCTGGCAGTACTTCCAGATCGGGTTCTATCAGGGCGACACGTTCTCGGCTGCCAAGCTCCAGCGAGGCACAGGAGACTTTACTTGGGAGGGCGGTGTCACGAAGGCCGCCGTCTACGAGCAGGTAAAGGGGATAATAGTCGGTGGTGTAACGGACGACGACGAGTCCGAGACGATTGACGTAGGCGGTACAAGCGCCAGCCCTCAACGGCCGGCCCGTCCGACCCATGTGCGTTCCGTGTGGGGCAACGACGGAGTGACCGATGGAACACAGGCCGACGAACTCGCGCTTGTGGAGGTGGCGAGCCGCGACGAGCGCGTCTCCCACGCGGCTTACGACTACCAGTATTCGAGCAATCAGGTGAGTCTGCGCGAGAACGACATCGCGCTGACCGGCTGGCATTCCGTGTCAGCGTCGTATGACGCCGCCAACCCCGGTCTGGTCTGGGACAGCGACAACAATGTGTTTGTCAGCAACGCTGTCGAGTTCACCACGACCTCCGACAGGCGAATACGCGTCTCGCTGGACTTAGGGCTTGTGGGCTACTTGGAAAGCGGTGACACCCTCAGCCTTGCCGTGACGACCACGGGCAACCTCAAGGCGATTCCAGCGCACGCGGGCAATGACCACGCGGCAGTGGCGGCGTTCTTCTTCTCATTCGATAGCAGCGTTCACGACAGGCATACACACGTCCAGTTTGACATTGTGTTCACTGCGCCTCCCGCCGCGACGGACACGGTTGCGTTGGCCATCACGAACAACATCATCGCGTCACGCGCCACGGCGAGCCCGGTCGTCGTTTTCAGCGTCCCTCAAATCGACCACATCCCGACACAGGCATACAGAGGTCATGTCATAGGTGACAGATTGACCGGCGGCTATTGGGAGCACTACCGCAGGGAGTGGCCGCGTCAACTGAGGTCTCCAGGGCAGTCAGAGTCTGCGACCATAGCGGACCGGCAGACCGCCGCTCTGGTGTCTCACGTGGACGAGTCGCCCTATCTGGTTGCCACTGCCGACGTGCGGGCGGTCGTCCTCACGGTGCGGGCACTAGGGACGGGATTCAACGTGAGCGGCGATCCCGTCTACGTCAACGTTTGGACGGACATTCCGGGCGTCATGGATCCTGTACGACTTGGCCGCACGGAGATCAACGCGCGTGACTTCGAGACCAATGGCGTTGCAGGCGCCGCCTACGGCGTGCGAGCCGGACAGCGGTTCTTCGTGACTCAGGGGACGGGCAGCACGCTAGGCTACGACATTGAGGTGACGTGGGACGCGAACCTCGTGGCGTCACGCCCCGCAGTGACCGTCCTGCAAACCGGAATCGCGTGGTTCGGCACGCAGGCGCAGTACGATGCGATCACCACAAAGGATCCCAGTCGCCTCTATCTGGTGAGGGCAGACCCGTAGTGGCGCTGACGACATTCGATTTCGTTATCACGACGGGTGCCAACAACAACGGCAATGTCGTCGGCTTCTGGTTCGGGCGATGGTCTAGTTCAATCAACGTGCGGACGTTCACGCCGCCCGGCGGGAGAGAGATAGCCCTTGAGCGGATCGCCCACGCTCAGGATGTGGACCGTGTGACGCTCTGGCTGGTGCCAACAGACGGCAACACCGTGACGGACTGGTCGGACCTCGTTCCTGACCGCATCGTGTTCAGCCGAGGCGATCTGACGGCGACCGTGCCGATCACGGTGGATTATTCCTCGGCTGATGGCACCGCGCGTATGCGTCTGACGCAGGACGACCCTGCGCCTCCGGTGACTACGGCAATGGAAGCGATCTTCGGGCAAACCGGATTGGAAGTGAACATACAATTTCAATACGGCGATGATGCCGGATTGCCCTTGCTGGTAGGCGACGTGGCCGTCACTCCACGCGTGGGCGATGTCGAATTGGCCGCCGTCTATGTGGGCAACGAAAAGGTTTTTGGGTAGTGTATTAGGACACTGTTATGTACGAGTACGGCTGCGAGATAGTCCGCGTCTATGACGGCGACACGGTGACAGTCCACATCGACCTGGGATTCGGCACGTGGCTGCGGAATCGCGGCATCCGTGTGGGCGGGATCGACACGCCGGAGATACGGACTCGGAGTGCCCGCGAGAAGAAGTACGGCTACATGGCGCGTGACCGGATGAAGGAACTACTGCCCATCGGCAGCAAGCAGGTGATCCGCACGTACAGCCCGAAGCCGGACAAGTACGGGCGCATATTGGCCAACTTCGTGATCGCAGACGACGGCGAGGGCGATGAGAAGACTCTGGCCTCTGATATTCTGATTGAGGAGCGTCTGGCCGTCGCCTACGAGGGTCAGAACAAGGCGGACATCGCCGCCGCTCACGAAGCGAATTGGGACGCGCTGGAGGGAAATCGATGAGCAACCCGTTCAAGAAACTTGGCGATAAGGTCAAGCAGATCCCCGGCAAGGTCGATCCGCGACAGGGTCACGGCCACGGGTTCAACCCGGATCCACGCAAGGCGCTCGATAAAGTCGAGCACCTTCCGGACGAGGCGCTCAAGGAAATCCCCAAGCTGGTGGGGCACGCGCTGGAAGAACTGGTGAAAGAGGCTCAGCGCGGCGCGCTCCGCAAGGCCGTCAACGTGCTGGAGGCCGAAGTTCCTGACGATGTGTCCCTGACCATCGGTCCGGTGGGGCTGGACATCCCCGACGTGCGGACGCGCTTTGACGCGATCCGGCGCTGGGCCAACAACCCTCCCGCCAATAAGAACGACATCCGCCACATGATCGAGGACTTGGCACCTGCCAGCGTGTCGATCACGCTGTCGTCGCAGCTTGCCATTGTGTTTGTGTCCAGTAGCAGCCTGTCCCTCGGCATGACCATGACGTGGCCGACCGCCGAGTTCCTCAAGCGGCTCGACGGCATCTGGAGCCGACTATCGTGAACATGCGAACCCTGTCGATCTGGCTGCCCATTCTGCTAGGCGTGGTGGTCGGTGTTGCGGGTGCCATCCTGCATATCGGCGCGCTGGAGCAGCGAATTGAGGATCAGCAGGTGTTGCTTGGCCAGATGCACGACCGGATCAATTCCCTTGAGGAATGGGCGAGGTTTGCGGGCGGCTAGTAGAATGGACAACATCGACTGGAATCCGATTGTCACCGTCTCCCTCTTCGTTGTTGGCCTAGTGGGGGCAGTGATGGCCTACGAGATCCGGGCGCTGCACAGGCGGATCGACAAGCGTGAGCAAGAGCACGACGACCACATGCGGGAGAGCGTCAACGTCCATACCGGCATCGCGGAATTGCGAACGGAAAGCGAAGGCGTGCGGCGCGACATCGGCGACCTCAAGAACATTATGATTAGGCACATCGACAACGGTGGGAAGCACAAGGGAGAAATTGAGAAATGAAGGCGCTAGGTTTTTCAGTTGGGATATTCCTCGCGGCGCTGATGCTCGTCGTGATCAGCGCCAATGCGTTCGCCTCGCAGGAACCGACGACGGTGCCTGTCCATTACGAGCCGACGACGTATTATGCGCAGGAGCCGGTCGCGCCGGACAAGTCAGAGTTCACAAATCCTGTGGAGAAGGTCTACGTCACGCCTTTGCCCGTCTGGGACGGCGTGCCCGGCCAGTTTCACGGCGTGTCTCTGCCGAAGGGTACCCTCCTACCGTTCCCCGAGGCTCCCGATGGTGGAGTCTACGAGTCGGCGCTGACGCGGACGATGATAGCGTCCCGCGAGATCACTACGTCGGCGTGGCGCTATGATTCGGGCTGCTTCGACTTTGTGCGCTGGAGCGGCGGCGAAATACCGGTCGTGCCATGCTCTGAGTTGCGGGCGTACCTTGAATCCGATCCCGATGGTGACGGCTTCTGGACGCCTGAGCGCATCGAGGAGGAGATAAGCATCGTACGGCACACTACATCGTCACAGGTTGTCGATGCGAACGGTGAGAATGCGGCAGACATACCCTCATACAGTTGCGACAGGGGCAAGGAGTTTGACCCGATTCGACTATGCCAACTGGCCTCCAACGACACGCGGGACGCACTAGAAGGTCGCGGCGCTCCGGAAGAGGACATTGACGACCTTGTCTCATTCGTGGCGACCTACGCGATCACCGTGACGGTCACGACGATTGACTGGAACAAGGTTCAGGAGCAGGAAGCGCGGTATCAGAAAGATGTGGCGCGGATCATCGCGCACAATGACGCCGTTCGTGCCGCCAACCGCTACACGGTTTACGAATGCGACGCGACCTGCGAGGACGACTACGCCCGCCAACTGGCGGCCTATGAGACTGCGCTCGCCGACTACGAGGCAGGCACAGTGCTCAATCAAGGTGAGATCGACGACTACACCTACGGCAAGGCTGCGGAGAGCGGGATGTATGTGGACTGCCGACTGAACCGTTGCGTCGTGGTAAACTCGGCTCGATAGGAGGAGTCATGGCGTCAGAGTACGAGCAGTGGATGGATCAGATCCAAGCCCTCATATCGCAGCGGGAAGGGTTCGGCAATATGTCGCTCCCGAACGCGGACGTTCCGACGCGCTACTCGACGGACGAGACGTTCCGGCTGGATACCGAGGTTCAGATCGCAGCCCTCTGCGCCATTCCCGCATCGGAGCGAGCCGCGCCGGCCGATGTTCTCCAGCGCATGGACGCACTGACGCCCCACGAGATCGAGGCTCTGAACTACGGCTATGTGGGCGACCACGCGATCCCCTACTGGCCGAAGTGGGCAGACGGACGTTGGGGCACGACGGTCGAGACGCTCGAATCGTCCATCGCGGAGTGCTTGGAGCGCGTCAAGGAACGGAATGACGCGGAGACGAAGTTCGTCAAGACGCAGGCGTGGCGTGAGGCGGGGATGCCCGGCACGCTGGATGAGTGGCTAGCGCGTGACGACGCAGGCGACGAGCAGCCGACGCGCGAAGGCCAGATCGATGCGGCTGTTCGGCAGGTAAATCCTGATCACGAGTGGAAATGGACCAAGAGCGGCAAGCCCCGCGTGAATGAGGTCGAGGAGATCCTCGGCTGGAACATCTCGGCGCGGGAGCGAGACGAGGCGTGGAGACGGACGCGGTGAAGGCCACGGCGTTCATCACGGCGATAGTGCTCACGGCGCTGGTGCTGTTTCTCGGCGCATTGGTGCTGGGTGAGTTAGGGTAAGAAAGGGTAAGGATCTTGATCATGTTGCAAATAACGAAGGTGCGCCCGAACGTCCTGTACATCGCGTTCTGCTTGGCGCTCGCGTCAATCATCCTCTCGCTCGGCTACGAGGCGATTGGCGACTACATGGCCGGTGTGACCCGCGCCATCGCGTTGGGCGTGGCGGGCTTCGTCGTGACCGGCAGCATCTCGCTGGCGAAGAAGCTGGATCGCCCCGTCGTGTCGCTGAATATCTGGACGATGGTGCCCGTGTCCCTTGCGGTACTGGCCGCATTGCTGATCGGCCCAGGATTCGCCGACGCGACCACTGACGCGAAGGATGTGGCAGCCGCCGCGCTGTCGCCGTTCGTCGGCTCCTACGGCGCACTGTTCATGGCCGTCCTGAACGCTGACCACGACGACTAGTTCACGCCGCGCAGAGCGCGCGGAGGGAATCATGTGCTTCTGCCTTGACGACCCCCAGACGTGGATCACGCTGGTAGGCTTGCCCCTGCTGACCCTGTGGTTGCTTGCCGTGAATCTCGCCCTGTTCTTCGTGGCGAGGCGCGTGATCGGCGCATGGCGTCGCAATCGGCTTGTCGTGACGACCGAGCCGCGACCGGAGAAGCCCCCGAAAGAGCCGAAGGAGCCGAAGCGCGGCAACGGCGATGATGAGGGCAACGCGGGCCGCGGCGGGCCTCCAGAGGACTGGTTCGGGCGGATCGTCGTGGGCATCGTGCTGATTGCCGCAGTGGGCGTGCTGTTCTACATGGGCTGGACTCTGACATGAGCGACAACGCTCAGCTAGTTGCACTCCTCGTCATTCTGCTGGTCGCCGCAATCGCGGGCTACGTGCTGGTCTACGGCAATTTCGGCGACTCGGCCGGCACGATCATTCCGGTCGCCCTGATATTCTTCGGGAACGTCATATCCGTGCTGGGTGGGGCGCTCGTCGCGTCCAAGACGCTGAACGGCGACAAGGAGCCGAATGATCGACCGAAGCGCGGCACGGACGGCAAGTACACCAAGAAGGACTCGTGATGGCGTCCCTCTCCAAAGTGTTCTGCGCCAATTGCGGCCTCGCGTGGCTGGCATACAAGACGATGCTCAAGGGGAATGAGCGGCAGGCCAGTCGGTGCCGTTTCGACCTGTACGCCGGCCGCCTTCTCGCTCACAAGTGGTCGGATCCCTCCGGTGGCACGTTCGCAGACAACGATCCAGAAATGAATAGGGCGGCGTGATGGGCGGTGAACCCGGCTGGCAGAACGACGCGCTCCGCAACGCTCAGGCGTCGCTGGAGGACTCTCAGGAGCGTTGCAAGATCTGTGAGCATCCCACTGCTTTCGTGTGGCCGCTCGGCCTGTGCTTCCCGTGTTGGGACAAGTACAAGTACCGCCTGCCTGCCCCTCCGCTTTCGGCAGGGCGGATCGTTCGGGCGGATGCTTCCTGACCGCGACGAGCCGGAGGCTTACGTTGTGGTGCATCACGATGTGCCGTGGATGCAGCCCGACGACCATTTCACGGGGCGGGACGCCGTGTGTCCCTGCAATCCCGATCTGATCGACCCGCGAGACGGCGTGGATTTCGTGCCCGATGGGTAAGAGCCGAGCGAAGCGCAAGAAGAGCAACAAGCGCCGCGTGGAGAAACGCCAGCGGCGGGAGCAGGCTGAGCAAGCCGCGCAGCACGTCCTGACGCGACAGGAGATCAAGAAGGCCGCCGCCCCACGACCTTGACAATCTGGCCGTTTTCCTATAGTATAAATATAGGAAAGGGTTAGGACAGGAAGGGACAGGGCAAATGGCAGCACGGACAATCCTCCACTCGGCGAAAGTCACCGATGTTGGTGTCGTTCTTGAGTGTGGGTTCGAGGCGGATGCCAAGACCCGTTGGGCAGAGACTCACGAGTTCTGGATCCCGCTCTACGAAAAGCACGGCGACGGCGCAATGGTTTACACCGCACGCCGTGGGCGACGTGGCGGCTACAAGACACTCTGCACATCCTGCTCCCAAGCCCTCATTGAAGAAGGAACGCTTGCGGAAAGGATTAGGGCATGACGACACAGCGACAGCGCGATCACGACACGGAGATGGCGCGCAGACCCGTTCGGGTTCTGCACGGCTACGTCGCCGAGAGCATTGCGGATCCGGACAGGGTTTTCGTGATGTGCCACGTCTGCACGCGCAGCATCGAGGCGGGAAGCGTCGCCGAGGTCTTGGCGTTCATCAAGAACCACAGCGACTCCGACACCGCAGAGGATCACGAGGAGAACGAATATCTGGCCGAGAACGGCTAGGGAAAGGAGAGGGCAATGAGTCTGAGCGTAGGGTTCAGGACACAAACAGAATGGGCACCATCTAACCCCACTCGCGCATTTGTCGGGATTCTTGAGTCCAAGATGGATGGCGACGACTACCTGAATCTCGAAATGATCCGCGACGCGCGGGCCCAGTACGAGCGTTCAAACGAACCGCAAGAGTACAAGGAAGCCGTCCGGTCGTTCTGCAACTGGTGCGAGGGTCTCTGGAAGACATTGGGGGAACAACCGGAGAGCTATCTGGCGGTCGTATTCGCATAGATACTGACCGTCATTCAGGACGGAAAGGAGAAGGGCAATGACTGAGAAATACATCCCCGAAGCTATGTTCCCCGAAGGCAGTCCGGCGGAACAATACTACAGAATCGAGCAGGGCACTCATGTCGCGCTCGAAGCGACCGTGGTGGAGGTGATTGAGCCCGGACGCCTGAGAGTATCTATCGAGGGTGCTCACGTCGAAGTCACTGAATACCAGAAGATCCAGCCGCGCGACGAAGGCGAGTGGGTCGTTTACGTCCCCTAGTTATTGCTTGGCAACCGTAAACGGAAAGGAGAAGGGCAATGAGTGAGCGGAGTGAATTCCTCGCGGATGTCGTCGTCTGCGCGATTGAGGGCGGTATCGACTATTGGGCGGATCACCGCGAGTACAAACTGACTTATGAAGACAACGGAATGTCAGCCACCAGAGCGACTCCGGCTCTTGTGAGCGCAACCGCCGAGATTCGGGAGCACGAGTCGCACGACGGGAGCGCCCCCTCGTGGCACAAGCTGGACGGCGAGAAGATCGAAGAGGGCATCCGGCTCATCGTGGACGGCCAGGTGCAGATCGCGCGGACGGTCCGCAACGACATCTACGACGCCAGCATGGAGAACGATGCGGGCAACATCGACGCGCTGGGCGCCGACTGCATCGTGCAGGCCGCCGTCTTCGGCCAGTTGATCTACGGATAACTTGACCGACCGCCCTCATCGGATATTCTGAGGGCATGAGGTCCTGGTACATCGAGCCAGTTCTGGAGTGTGTGGTGGTCACAGCGTCGGGGCGTGACGCGCCCCGGCGCTCCCTGTTCGGAATCCGTCTCGGCCACGTGGCCACGCGCTCCGACCTGCGCGGCATCATCTCCGGAGAGGTGGGGCGCAACATCGACGAGGCGCGCATAGAGCCTCCCCCGTCCGCGAACCCTCGGTACTACATCGACCCGAAGACTGAGCAGTGGCGCTTGGACAAGTCCCGCCGCAGCCCGTCTTGAGTGTCTGTGCTATTCTGAATCTGAACGCTGGCAGCCGTACAGGAGGCAGACATGGCGACAGTTGCTCTTGATGTCCAGACCAAGACGGGCCAGCCGCCACGTCGCCGTTTCACCACCATTGGCGGTCTGTCCTCAGGCGACGACTACACGTTCCCGAATGATGGCCGCACCAAGTTGCGCGTCACGAAGGGCGCGGGGTCGGCAAGCGTTCTGACGTTCGTTTCCAGAAAGACCGTGAACGGGCTGGATGTTGAGGATCCGACTGTCACAGTGGCAACGGGTGGCTCAACGGAAATCGGCCCGTTCAGTGTGGATCTGTACGGAACGACGGTTGCCATCTCAGGCATCACGAACGAGGCAAACGTCTCGCTCGCGGTGTATAGGGACTGACCGATGGCCTCACGCAAGAGCGGTATGGACATGAGCCGCTATCGAGGTCGTCAGGTTCGTGACAATGTGGTGAAGGCTGCCAAAGACGGCATCGACACGATCATGGCCAACTCAATCGTTGACGCCAAATCGGACGTGCCGGTAGCCACCGCGTCCTATCAGGGGAGCATCCGCATCGTCGAACCGGCTGAGGAGCACGGCGACGAGATTTCAGGCATCTGGGGATCGACCGACATCAATTACGCCCTCGGACTTGAAACGGGCGACTTCGACTATCTGACCGGTGCGCGACCCCTCGGCGGGGAATCATCCACTCGCGTTGAGACTCGCCGCAACAAGGGTAAGCGCGGCTCGCTCCGCAAGTCGTCCGATAAGAACTACCCGAATCTGGCTGACGAGATCCGAAAGCGGCTGGCATGAACGTGACGGACGCAGTGATCGACTATCTCCGCAACGAGGAGAAAGTGACCGCCCTGACGGGCGAACGTATCTTCGGTATGCCGAGCAACCACCCGAACGACCCACTCCGCAAGGAGATGGAGTCATGGGGCAGGGTGCCGAACAAGACGATCACGATTCTGGCCTCTGGCTTGGGAGCCAGTCAGGGCGACGCATCGGATGTGCCGGAGATCGGCAATCGGATCGACGTGCGCTGCTATGGGGAGGACTCCTACGAAGCGGATCAGTTGCACGGACAGGTCTATCGAGCAATGAAGCGGCTCGCGCGGCATCGTCGAGGCGATGTGCTATTGCAGACGGCGTTGGTATCCGGCGGACCGCTACCGGGACGAGACGGCGACGCGGACTGGCCGTATACTCTGAGTGTCTACGTCGTGAATGCAGTCTACGACTAGGAGGTAGCTATGACAGTGGAAATCATTCGGGGTCCGGTGATGGTATTCGTTGCGGATCCGAGCACCGCGCAACCGGACATTGGGTTGACCGATGCTGCTGTCCAGGCGCTCGGAGCGTGGACGAAACTCGGCAAGTCGCTGTCAGACGACGGCTTGGCGATGGCGTTCAACGACGAGGAAGAGGACACGACCACGCTGGACAGCCCGATGGTCAAGGACATCAACATCGTGTCCGTGGGTCTCGAATACACGGTGGCGCTCGTTGACATGACCGTTGAAACGTTCGCGCGGATCCAGAACGGCGTGGCCGTTACCAGTCAGGCGGCGGGCAGCGGCGTGTCGGGTTACAAGGAAATGACCCTCGGCTACGGGTTCAAGACCAAATACTACGCCGTACTCTGTAAGGGCACGTCTCCCTACGACGAAGACATGAGGCATCAGGTGTATCTGCCGAAGGCGCGCGTCAAGGTCAATGAAGGCCCCACGCTGGCGAAATCCGGCGACGCGATGATCGGCGCGATGATCCGTCCGGTCTACGACGAAACCCTCGGCGGGTTGGGCACGTACCGCGCGCAGGATGCGGTTGCCACCGCGTAGGGTGTAGAGCATGACGAACAAGCGGATCACCGACCTTCGGGAGCTTGGCGGCGCGTCCGTCGAGCGCCCGGAGGACATGACGTTCCCTGACGGCAAGGCGTATCCCGTCATGCTGCCGCATGAGTTCGGGCGCGTTGAGCGGGTTGAGATCGCAGACATGCTCAAGCGGTTTCAGGAATCCGATACGGACGCCTACGACGAAGACGAGACGCGCGAACTGTTCACGGAAATCGTGAAACGCGCCTACCCGACTGTGCCGGCCGACGTGCTCGACAGCTTGAATGACGAGCAACTGATCTATCTCACCAGTGATTTTTTAGAAATTTCGCTCCTGCACGCACCGGATCTGGCGGTAACGATGAGGCCGCTGGAGAGGGCGATGAAGCTGGCGGAGAATCGAAAGGCGGACATGGATCGAATGGCCGCTATGACCCAGAACGCGCAGGCCAACAATTCAAGAACTCAATCACGCAACTCCAAAGCGTCTACTTCGCAGGAAACCCCCTGATATGGGCGTTCCTGCCGGAGCGCGTCCTTGAACAGTTCATAGAGGACATACCGCGAGTGGAGGCACGCAGGATGCTGGATATGTACCATGCGTTCAGCATCCTGCAAATGAAGCGCCATGATGCGGTGACCGCGCTGCGCGAACTACAAGCCACGGCGCGCGGTGAAGTTTCCCGCGGCGGCATGGGCAACTACCGCCCGAAGAGTCAAGCCGAGTTCGAGGCATTCATGGCGCAGGCAGGTATGATCCGTGGCTGAGAATCTTGGAGAAGCGCGCCTCCGGCTGACGGCTGACGCAGGGCAGCTAGAATCCAAACTGAATCAAACTGAGCGACGCATGCGTCGCCTCGGCATCGGAATGCTGGCCGTTGGTGTAGCAATCGCCGCGCCCCTCGCCTCTGGCGTCAAGGTCTTCGCGGAATACGAGCAGAACATGGCCACCGTAAAGGCCGTGTCCGGCGCGACTGCGGAGGAGTTCGCGGCGCTCGACGAAGTGGCCAAGCGGATGGGACGGACGACCGTGTTCACGGCGCGTCAGTCCGCCGAGGCTCTCACGTTCATGTCGATGGCTGGTATGGAGGCGCGTCAAAGCGTCGAGGCGCTCCCGCACGTCCTGAATCTCGCGGCAGCCGGTCAGATCGAGTTGGGCAACGCGGCTGACATCGTGACGAACATCATGGCGGGCTACGGCTTGCAGACGGACCAGTTGGGCATGGCCGTTGACGTGCTAACGGTCGGCTTCACGTCCGCGAATACGAATCTCCAGCAACTCGGCGAGGCATTCGCATACGCCGGTCCGGTTGCCGCCGCTGCCGGAATAGATTTCAACGAGACGGCTGCCGCCCTCTCGCTGATGGGTAATGCGGGTTTCCAGTCAACACTCGCGGGCACCGCGCTGCGCGGCGCGATCACCAGGATGCTCAATCCGACCGGTCAGGCGAAGGAGGTGCTTGACCGCCTCGGTATCACCGTTCTGGACGCTGAGGGCAACATGCGCCCGCTCATCGACATCGTCCGCGAGTTGGAGGAGGGCGGGTTGACTGCGGGCGACGCCATGACGCTGTTCGGCCAGCGCGCCGGCCCCGCGATGCTCGCGCTGATTTCTCAGGGAAGCAACGCGCTCGAAGAACTGCGGAACGATATGCAGCACGCTGGCGGCACGGCTCACCGGATCGCCGACACGCAGTTGGACACGTTTCAGGGTTCCCTCACATTGCTGAAATCGGCGGTTGAGGGCTTGCAGTTGGCCATCGGCGCGGTGCTTACTCCGAGCCTCAGAGATTTTGTGGATTTGATCACCCCAATTATTCAGGGAATAGTGGAGTGGGCAGAGGAGAACCCCGAACTCCGCGATGGATTGGTCAAACTGGCTGGCGCTGTCGCTCTGCTGGCGATTGCTGTAGGTCTTTTCGCAATCGGTGGTGCAGTTGTCACGACGTGGAAAGCGGGTTGGGCGGCTATGGTGGCAACCGCACAGGTCGCGTGGCTCCGCATTGTCGCCGCAACCGTATTCGGCATGGCCGGAGTCGTTCTGACGACGGCGACCGGCATGACCACAACGCAACAGATCTATGCCCTCGGCTGGCTCAAGTTGAATCTCATAGCTGCGGCTGGTTGGGTGAGGCAGCAGGTGATCGACGCGGCGGGTTGGCTCAAGCAGCACATCATGTGGACACTCGGTTGGGTGAAGCAGCACGTGATTGACGCGGCTGGCTGGCTCAAGCGCAACGTCATGCAGGCGGCGGGTTGGGTGAAACAGCACGTGATCGACGCGGCGGGTTGGCTCAAGCAGCACATCATGTGGACACTCGGTTGGGTGAAGCAGCACGTGATTGACGCGGCTGGCTGGCTCAAGCGCAACGTCATGCAGGCGGCGGGTTGGGTGAAACAGCACGTGATCGACGCGGCGGGTTGGCTCAAGCAGCACATCATGTGGGGGTTGGGCTGGCTGAGGCAGCACGTGATTGACGCGGCTGGCTGGCTCAAGCGGGTGACTATGTGGATGCTCGGTTGGGCGCGGATAGTTGTGATTACGACACTCGGTTGGGCGCGGGTGATTCTTATATCGTCGGTCAGTCTGTTGCGGTTGATAGCCATGTACGCAGTTTGGATCGCGCGCAGTCTAATCATGTGGGGAATCTGGGCGATCAAGATGGCAGCCATGTGGCTCGTGGCGATGGGACCGGTCGGTTGGGTTATCGGCCTGCTCGCAGTAATCGCGGCGATGGCCGCGATTCTCATGCTCAATTGGGACAAGATAGATGGCCAGTGGCGCAGCCTGTGGAATCGCTGGAAGAATACGGTCGTCGAAAATATCAACAAGATCATCGACAAGATCAACGAACTGATCCAGCTATGGAACAGCATTCCGGTCGCGCCGGACATCCCTGAGATCGGGCAGGTGGACGCCAGCAGTGTTCCGACCCCCACGCTTGAGGGGCTGCTGAACATCGCCAGCGCTGGGATGCCCGGAGTGGGCGGTAAGTTGGGCGCCATCCTCAAGCAGGGCGCAGATTTCCTCGGCGGCACGTCGTCGTCGTCCGACACCATCCCCATCGAGGCGTTGCATACGGGCGGCATCGTTCGGTCGCCGATACTTGCGACGCTTGCAGAGCGTGGGCCGGAAGCCGTGATCCCGCTCAATCGTGCCGGCCCGTTCGGTCAGACAGTAATCAATATGTACGTGCAGGGCAGTATCATCGACCGCGAAGGGGCTTCGGATCTGCTGACCAATGTGATCTCGCGTCGTCGGCAGCAGGGATTGGCTGGCGTCTAGGCGTATAGATGGCTCGACTACGCACAACGTTGGGACTTTCCCGCTCAGGAAGCGGCGCGGCTTGGACAGGCCGAATCGACATCGGCACGTCATTCTCGTCGGACGAAACCCGCCAATATCTGACGGGATTGGAACTGCCGGGCTCGGATCTGCTTCCCCTATTGGAGCAGATCACGGTCAATGTGGAAGGTGCCACGTTCTCCGAGGAGTTCCGAACGGCAGGAACCATCACGTTGACCAACAGCGGTGGCGACTCCGTGACCATAACGGGGATCGCCGATCCGGACCGGATGCCGCCATACGTCTGGATTGCTGACAACTCGGACGACGTGATCGCGTTCATTCAGGCGCTCGGCCTCACGTCACAACAGCAATCCGTCACATTCGAGATGTCGGACGGGGTTGACGACGGGCTGCTGGAATTGACAACCCTCGTCTCGTTGCAGGGCAATGCGTGGGAAGAGTTCGAGTACCAGTTCCCCGGTGCATCTGGCGGGCTGGCTCCGTACACCTACAGACTGACGCACGCGCTGGAGGGCATGATGTTCGACGCGAACACGCGCACCCTCTCCGGCACGCTGTCAGCCGCGAATACCGGCGCGAATACACTCACCTACCGAGTGACGGACGCCGAGGGTACTTATATCGAGCGGGTCGCAACTCTCGCTATCGCTCCGGATGATCGACCGCTGTGGCGCATCGAAGTGGATTGGGACGGCGACGGGCGATTCACAAATGATCACTCCGAAGTCACCGCCAGAGTGCTCACAGTCGCTAACGCCAAGCGGGGGCGGGATTTCCATATCGGGTTCTTCGGCACGGCCATCGCCGGAGTGCTCGATGTCGAATTGCAAGACAACGACAGGCTCTACGACCGCTTCAATGAGGAGTCCGCCCTTCACAATCTGGCTGTCCCAGGCCGCCGCGTGCGGGCGAGTATCCTGCACGACGGAGAATATTCGGTGGAGTGGAACGGCTTTATCAGTGAGATTCAGCCAGAGGAGATCGCAGGTCGGCGCAATTCGTGGCTCACGGCGCTTGGCCCGCTATCGTTGCTGCCGCGTCGGAGGATCAATGTTCAGGTTCAGGAAGCGATCACGCGAGCAGTGGCAGCGAGAAACATCCTGAACACTGCCGGTATCGCGGCGGAGTACATCGGGGAACTGGAAGGCGCGGAGCGCATGGACTACTGGTTTGTCGATGAGGACACATCAATCACCGCCCTACAGGATATTGAGGAGTCCGGTCTAGGAGTTCTAGGCGAGTCGAAGGCCGGTCAAATATTCCTGTCGGCTGCGCGTGATGTACCGGAGAACCCGTCGCCCATCATTGCATTTGTGGCACCTGGCGCGACCCCCAACCCCGGCGAGCGAGCGCCGACCGGATTACGCTGGTCGGATCCGCTCAAGGGCATAGCCAACCGCATCGTGGTGCCCGTGGATACCTACGAGGCTGGAGACGGCTCAGAAACGGTTTGGGAACTCCTGAACCCCGTCCTGATTCCGGCTGGTGACACAATCACATTGCGTGTTCGTGCCCAATCAATCGACCAAGAAGCCGGTGTGCCTGCCGCCGTTCTCACCTGGGATCCGCTCACTGACTATCTGGCCCACGACACGGAAGATGACTCCGGTGCGGATCGTACCGCGAATGTCAGCATCACGCTCCAGCCCGGTGCGCTCACGGCGCGTCTCACGATCAGCAACTCGGACACGGCAGGCGTCTACCT
>CBDEUZ010000002.1:0-37373 GCA_965243495.1 Dehalococcoidia bacterium
CCCTCAGTTGGTCGCTCGACCACATCGGACCGCTGGCGCCCACTCCTGCCGACTGCATCCTCGTCCAATCGGTGATCTCGGGTTTCCACCCTTCCGATCCCACCACCCTGGCCGACCGCCCCCCGGACGGTTACCCCGACTCGGACGGCGGCTTGGAAGGCGTGAGGCTGGGGGTGATCGAGCGTTACCGGGGTCCGTTGATCCAACCGGCGGTGGGCGAGGCCTTCGAAGAGGCGGTCGGGGTGCTGACCGACCTGGGGGCGGAGGTCATGCCGGTCGAGATCCAGGAACTCGACATGGTGATGGAGGTGGAATACGCCGTGTTCAGCGCCGAAGGCGCCGCCTATCACCAGAGGCTGTTGGCGGAAGCGCCAAACTTGATCGACTCCGGTATAGGGGCGCTCCTGGCGACCGGGCTGATGATGCCCGGCGAGCGCTACCTGATGGCTCTGAGGGCAAGGGAGCGCATCCGGCACAGAGTGCGTGAGTGCTTTGAAGCAAACCGCCTCACCGGCATGGTCACGCCCACCCTTGCGGCAACCGCAGCTCTGAAGGGGCAGGGCTCCTTCGACTACGGAGGTCCGAGCGAAGATGTGATCTCGGCCTATGTACGGACCACCGCCCCTTGGAACCTGACCGGCCTTCCCGCCCTGTCGGTCCCGTGCGGGTTCGATCCCGCCGGGCTCCCTATCGGTCTGCAGATCATCGGCCGCCCCTTGGCGGAGACCGAGATCGCCCGCATCGGACAGGCCTACCACGCCGCCGCCGCCTGGAACCTGGTCCCTCCCGTCTCCGTCGGTGGACCTGCCCTGTAGGGGTACGCTCTCTCACCAAGCAATGGAGATGCCAGAATTTCGACCGCTTGGGACCGGGGAGGTTATCCGTTTCTCCTGGGACCTCTACAAGCGACGGTTCGGGTCGCTGATCGGGGTGAGCCTCACCTTGTTGGCCATCCCCTCCCTTCTCCAGTGGCTGCCCGGCGTCGGCTTGATGATGAGTTTCCTGCTGCTGTTCGCGGAACTCCTGGCCATCGGGGCCTTCATACGGATCGTAGCCTCCCATTGCGTCGACCTTCATTTCTCGGCGGCCGAAGCCATCCGGTTGGCTTGGAGACAGTACGGGAACATGCTCCTGATGGTTGTGGTCTTCGGGTTGGCCGTGGCCGCGACGGCTGCCGTCATGACCATGATCGGCTCGGCAATTCTGGCCGTGGTCGCCCCCGGGTTCGCCGCGGAGGTGAGCTCCTACGGCGGCGATCCCTTGTCAATGCCGGCCGAGACCCTGCTGCCGTTTCTGTTGTGGACCTTGGTGATGGTCCTCCCCGCCATCTGTCTGGCGATGACGTGGTGGGTGGCCCCCATGGGTTTGACGGTGGAGGGAACCGGCGCCATCCCCAGCCTGGTGCGGTCATGGAAGCTGGTCCTGCCCAACCTGTGGCGAACCATCAAGATCCTCCTGCTGGCCCTCCTGGTGGTGGCATTGCCTTTTCTGGTCATCTACCGCCTGTTTCCCTACCACTGGGCGGTCCTGGCCCTCAACGTGTTCGGCCTCCCCTTTTCATGGGTGGTCGCCACCGTGCTCTACCTCGATCTTCGAGTGAGATCGGAAGGCCTCGGCCCGGAAACCCTGGTCCATGAACTCACTTAGCCGTGAAGATCAGGATCGCTCGGGGAGGGCCACCAAGCGGATGTCATCAGTCGGTTGGCATCTGTTGTTGTCCGAAGGAGACGTAAGGATCCCCTATTGGTGATTCACGCCGCCTGGCTCGGATGTTCCGCCACACCTCTCGCAACCTAGGTGTTGCCAGGTAGTGACGGCTCCGCGCTTGGCCATGGGGCTCCAGAAGGCCGACGCGCGTCAAGGCAGCAAGATCCCGCGTGGCCACGGGGTCGCTGATTTCTTGAGCGGTCGTGAGGAGGGTTAAACGACGATAAAATGACCGCTGAAGTCTCCGCCCGCGAGCCGCATCGCTCAACCCCCCAACCACACGTTGTGGGAGTCCGGCTGCTGCCGCTATTGATTCACAATCTCCCCACAGAAGTTCTGTCTCTTCGATCCGTCGGAGGTGGACGCGGGCTTGATGGTAGTGGGCGGTTAAGCAGAACCGTATCCATGGTCGCGGATCGCGGTGCGGCGACCACTCCCCCGCAGCGACCTCGGTGAGGGCTGCGTAATAGCCTGAGGTGTTTTGCCACAGATATCCCTCAATACTGGAGAAAACTGGTTCGAGGACTCCTTCAGTCCCCAGCACGAAGGTTTGCAGACCGCGGGCCACCCGGCCATTTCCATCACGGAATGGATGAACAAGCACCAGGTTGAGGTGAGCCATTGCTGCTTTGACCATGGCCGGCGCCTTGGTCGTAGCAAGCTGATCCACGAGTTCGTACAAGAGGATTTCAAGTTCGGAGCGATCCGGGGCCGTATACACGATGTTGCCATCATTGTCCCGTACCCACACGGCTCCTGGGCGCCAGTTCCCGGGGCGGGATTGGAGGTCATGGCGCATCATCATGAAATGCAGCGCTCGGATCAGGGACAGGTCTACGCGGGTCCAGTCCGAAGCCACTTGTAGTGCGAAGGTCATAGCATCGCGGTACCCGGCGATAGCGGCTCTGGTTTCCCGCGCAAGATCCACCCCCTCATCATGCTCTAGGACGGAGGTGACGTTGTCAAGAGAGGCGTGGTAGCCCTCGATGGCCACGGATCCTCGAACTGATCTTGCCATCGTCGCACGTCGCAGTGGCCCGTACCAGGGTTGGGGAACGTGCAAATAACGCCTGAGGCGTTCACCTAGATCACCAATCTCTTTTAGAACCCGCTGATCAACCGCCGTCAGCGATGGTATAGGATAGATCATCTGATTCATTATATCAGATCCCTCTGGTAGAGGTCAGTATATGTACTGATCTATTGATCTGTTTTTTCCGATCAGAAGATGCGATGTGTGGCAGCAGAGTACTTGAAACCACCAGCCGCGAATACCTAAAACGTCGAGATTCCACCCCGAGGGGATCGGTGAGGTTCTTTCAAGCGAGCCTCAAATACCCTCTATCGCAGGGAAATGCGGAAGGGCCTTGTGGCCTTCGTCCTTCGGTCACCCGCCTTCGGCGAACTTCACGAGGGTCGTGGCTACTTCCTCCACTTGGGATTCGGTGATCTGGGGGAAGCACGGCAGTCCGAGCATCCGCGACGCGGTGTACTCGGCCGTCGGCAACGAGCCCGGTCCGAGTCCCATCCAGCTATAGGCGGGATGGAGATGGAGTGGCGGGTTGTAGATCAGCCGGGCGGGAATGCCCCGGGAGTTCATGTAATCCTGGGCTTCGTCGCGATTGTCGAGCATTGCGTTGTAGGCGAAATAGACGTGCTTGGCCCATGGTTCCTCGTGGGCGGCGGTCACCGGGGTTCCTTCGAAGATCTCCCGGTAGATGGCGGCGGCCCGTCGACGGCCCGCGATCCGGTTGTCCAGGGTCGGGAGCTTGGCTCTCAGGATCGCCGCTTGGATGGTGTCGAGACGCTGGTTGAAGCCTTCCTCGAGCACCGTCCACTTGCCTCCCGTCAGGTCTCCGGGAAAGCGCGGCACGCGGGGCGCGTGGCCGTAGTTGCGCAGCACGCGGATTCTCTCGGCCATGTCGGGGTCGTTGGAGACGATCATCCCTCCGTCCCCGTACCCTCCCAGGATCTTTCCCGGCGCCACGCTGAAGCACCCGAGCGGGCCGTAGGTCCCCATCCGCCGTCCCTTGTACTCGGCGCCGATGGCTAGACAGGCGTCTTCGATCACCGTTATGCCGTGGTGATCGGCGATCTCCATGATGGGATCCATGTCGGCGGGGTGGCCGAACAGGTGCACGGGGAGGATTACCTTGGTGCGGGGAGTGATGTATTGCTCCAGCTTCTCCGGATCCATGTTGAAGGTGTCGGGAGTGGTGTCCGCCAGCACCACCTTGGCGCCGGCATGGGTCACGACCGAGGCAGTCGGATTGTCGGTGTTGGGGACCGTGATCACCTCGTCGCCAGGCTGCAGATCCATCGCCTCCAGGGCGAGGTGAAGCGAAGCAGTACCCGAACCCACTCCCATGGCGAACCGGGCGTTTTGGTACTCGGCGAACGCTTCCTCGAAAGCCTCCAACTCCTCGCCGAGGACGTAGTTGCCGCTGGCCAGTACCCGCATTATCGCCGCGTCGATCTCGGGCTTCAGGGACTGGTATTCGGCGGCCAGATTGCTGCTGGGGACTGCCAAGGGGTGCTCCTCTGTCGGTTGGATATGCGAAATGTTAGCCCTGGGCAGGTTGCCCGGGCAATAAAAGGATGGGGGTCTACCTGGATCTCCGCACAGGGAACATAGGAGACTCGACCGCGGGGACTCGGCTCTGCAGACTCGCATGGCTACGAGATCCGGAGTCGGTTGGAACGAACCGCCCCTACAGTGTCAGGACTTTGATGCCCAGGCTCTCGGCCCCGGCGGCCAGGCGCCGGTCATAGGTGACCAGGCCCCGGAGACCATCTCCCATCTCCATGGCTGCCGCCAGGTGGATGGCATCCAGGCTCCGCAGGAGGCGAGGTTCCAGGATGGCCGCCCGCTCACACAGTTCGGTGGACAGGGTAAGGAGCACCAGAGCGTCGAGTATGGCCCTGGCTTGCACCATGAGGTCGGGTGCAATCCTTCGCGTAACCCTCAACAACTCGGTCCGGAGAAGATCGCTTGAAAAGACTTGCTCCTCGTGAGAATCCAGCCACCGGACCAGTGAGTCCGTGCCTTCTCCCGCGATCAACAACTTCACGGCCGCTGAGGTGTCGAGGTAATACACCCGTCAATACCGCTCGGCTTGACGCATCTCCTCCAGTTCTGCCGACAAAGTAGGAGGACCGGGCCGGAACTTTGCGGGAGGCGGCAGATCACTTAGCTTCCTGCGGGATCGCCGAGCTCGACCAGCTTGGATGAGGGTCTCTACGCGGTTGCCCGAGACAGGCGCCATTTGAGCCACCGGGCGACCTCGAACCGTAATAGTCACGGAGGCCCCTGCCGCAACTCTGGCTACAACCGCCGAAGCATTCTGCTTCAGCGCCCGGATCCCTACTTCATCCATGTGCTACATTGTAGCACATTACCCTGGGCGTGCACCCGAATACATTTGTGCGGATGCCAAGCGACGTCCACCACAGTGAGTTGTCGCGATTAGTGGGGAATCGATCGAGGTGTTCAACCAGTGCCCAGGAAATCCAGGAGCGTTGCCGCAGCTTCCTCCACCTGGGATTCGGTGATCTGGGGGAAGCAGGGTAGGCCGATCATCCGGGAGGCGGTCTTCTCTGCCACCGGCAGCGAACCCGGGCCGAGACCCATCCACCCATAAGCCGGGTGGAGATGCAGCGGCGGGTTGTAGTACAGCCTGCTGGCGACTCCCCGCGACGCCAGGTAGTCGCGGGCTTGGTCGCGGACCCCTTCGGGAACCATGGCGTTGTACGCGAAGTAAACGTGACGAGCCCAGGGCGCCTCGTGGACGGCGGTGACCGGGCTGTCGGCAAAGAGGGTCCGGTAGAGGGCGGCTGCTCGTCGCCGACCTGCGATGCGGTCTTCCAGGGTGGGAAGCTTGGCTGCGAGGATGGCGGCCTGGATGGTGTCGAGGCGCTGGTTGAACCCCTCCTCCAGCACCTTCCATCCGGTTCCACCGGTCAGGTCGCTTCCGGACAATCGCAAGCCCGGCGCGTGACCGTAGTTTCTGAGCACCCTGATGCGGTCAGCCAGGTGGGGGTCGTCGGTGACCACCATCCCTCCGTCTCCGTATCCACCGAGGATCTTGCCCGGCGCGGTGCTGAAGCATCCCAACGGCCCGAACGTCCCCGTGCGCCGTCCCTTGTACTCACCACCCACCGCCAGCGCCGAGTCTTCCAAAACCGTGATTCCGTTACGGTCGGCGATCTCACAGATCGGGTCCATGTCGGCCGGGTGCCCGAACAGGTGGACCGGGAGGATCACCTTGGTGCGGGGAGTGATCTTTTCCTCGAGCTTGTCCGGATCCATGGTGAAGGTGTCCCCGGTGGTTTCCGCCAGGACCACCTTCGCCCCGGCATGGGTCACCGCCGAGGCGGTGGGGTTGTCGGTGTTGGGAACGGTGATGACCTCGTCTTCCGGTCCCAGGTTCAAGGCGGCCAGGGCCAAATGCAGAGACGCCGTTCCCGAACCCACCCCTATCGCATATCGGGCACCCACATAGTCGGCGAAGGCTTCCTCGAACGCTTCGAGTTCGTCGCCCAGTACGTAGTCGCCGCTGGCCAGCACCCGCCCCACAGCTTCGTCGATTTCTGTCTTCAGTGACCGGTACTCGGCGGCCAGGTCGCTCATGGGCACTACCAAGAGAGACTCCTCTTTCAGGTTGTTGTTGCGGGGAATCTTAATCCGGCGAAGCACGGGATCGGGACCGACGATCCGTGGGGTGGGTTGGCGGCCGGGCAGACTGACTATCCCTGGCGGGCCCGTTCCAGCAACTCGACCACTTGATGGTCCGGGGTGGGCCGGAAGTCGGCGTAGAAGTGACCGATCGCCGAGAATCGTCGCGGCATGGAGACTGCTACGAATTCGTCGGCGGTCCCGGCGAAGGTGGCGGGAGCGTGACAGGGAGCGACGGGCGCGGCCATGACGATCCGGTCTGCGCCCTGTCGGCGGGCAATGGCGCAGGCGGCCAGGGCAGTGGAACCGGTGGCGACCCCGTCATCGACAATTACGGCCGTTTTCCCCGCGAGGTCCACCGCCGGCCGGCCCCGCCGGAACACCTCGGCCTGCCGGGCCATCTCCTCTCGCTCTCGGCTCACCAAGGGTTCTATGTGATCGTCCCCTATGCGGAGCCTTCTCACCCGGTCCCGGTCGATGATCTGTATCCCGCCTTCCCCCAGGGCGCCTATCGCCAGTTCCGGCTGGAAGGGAGCGCCGAGCTTTCGCACCAGAAGAACCTCCAGCGGTGCCGACAGCCGGCGGGCCACCTCGAAACCCACCGGGATCCCGCCCCGGGGTAGCCCGAGGACGACGGTCCTCTCGCCCTTCAGGTGATCGAGACGGCGAGCCAGCTTGCGTCCGGCGTGGGAGCGGTTCATGAACCTCACCGCACTCTCCTGTCTTCCCGTCCAACTTCGGGGGGCGGGGCTTCCCGGACCGGACGGCCGTCAATCCGGAATGTCACATTAAGCTGAGGGTAAGGAATGGAGGAGATGGTGTGATGCCCTTTGTCGTGTTGGCGCAGACTTTGACGGATGCCTGCGGCGCGGCGCCCCAGGCTATCTGCCGACTCGTGTTCGATATGACCGGTAGCACCGGCGCGGCGCGTTTCGCTGATTTCGCGGCCCGTCCTGTCAAGGTCGTGATCATCCTGGTGATTGCCTGGTTGGCCAACCGGATGGTACGGCGTTGGCTGGACCGGGCTGTGGAGGGTTGGCTGGACCGGAGGGCGGCGGTGGCCGAGGCCGCCAGGGACAGGTCGGAGGAGGCCTCCGATCGCAAGGAGGGGGGACTCCGCGAAGCAGCGCTGCAGCGGGCCAGTCTGATGCTCGAACAGCAGGAGCGCAGTAGCCAGCGGACCAGGACCCTGGGGGCGGTGCTCCGATCGATAGCCTCGATCGTGATCTACGGTATGGCCGTGATGATGTCGCTGGGGGAGTTCGACGTGAACCTCGGACCCCTCATCGCCGGTGCCGGCATCGTCGGTGTGGCGGTGGGCTTCGGCGCCCAGAGCCTGGTGAAGGACTTCCTGACCGGGGTGTTCATGCTGCTGGAAGACCAGTACGGCGTGGGGGACGTGGTCAACGTGGGCGAAACGGTGGGAGTTGTGGAAGGGGTGAAGCTCCGCACCACCCAGATCCGTGACATCAACGGAACCATGTGGTACATACCAAACGGGGAGATCCGTCGGGTAGCCAACCTGTCCCAGGACTGGGGCCGGGCGGTGTTGGACCTCGAGGTGGCGTACGACACCGACATCGAGAAGGCACAGGCGGTCATAAAGGAGGTCGCCGACAAGATGTGGCAGGAGCAATTGCCGCAGGCAACGATCATCGAGGAGCCCACCATCTTGGGCGTCCAGGACTTCGGTGCGAGCGCCATAGCCATTCGGCTGATGGCCAAGACCGAACCGGCTGAGCACTTCGCCGCCGCCCGGGAATTACGCGCCCGGATCAAGGTGGCCTTCGACGAGGCTGGTATCGAGATCCCGTTCCCCCAACGGACGGTTTGGATGAAGACCGAATAGCCGGACGACAGGATTCTGTTTTCAGACCTCGGCCTCCCGCAATGAGAGCCCGCTTGTCTCGGGGAAGATGGCTATGAGAGAATCTGGCCTCTCCCACCCCGTCCGCCTGACATGACCAACTTTGCGAACCTCTATAGTGGTCTCGCTTGGCACAGATGTTTGGATGGGGTTGTGTCCCGCACCGGGGTTGTTACACTGCTGAAGTCCCTGGGAGATGCAGAAACTCCACCTCATCTTGTCGTGCACTGCCCGAAAGCGCGGGTCAGAGCCTGGATACCCGCAGTTACGTAGTGTTGGTCGGGCACCCACGTCGGATCGAGTCCAACAGTGGGCCACTCTTCTTTCAGCGGCTTCTCGTCGGTACGTGGCGGCCGACTTGTACGCCGGGGAGTACTGGTTCACGGGCAAGGAACTTGTGGCTCGAGCCGCGTCGGCAAGGCAACTAAGAGTCTCGGTAGTCTCGGCTGGTCTCGGTCTGATTGGCATCGAGGACAAAGTGCCCATGTACGGAGCTACTTTCGCTGCTCGGCACCCTGACTCAGTGCTTGCAACCATGAGTGCGGTGGTCCACAGCCAGGGGCGGCGCCAATGGTGGGAAGAGTTAACGCGTGCTGAGATCCTAGGCCGACGTGGCCCCCAGCGTGTTGTCGAGATCGAGGAGTGTGGATCAGACACAAGCGTGATGGTCTGCCTCGGACGAAACTATCTCGAAGCAGTGGCCGCGGACTTAGAGGCCCTTATTGAGCGTCTCGGTGATCCCCAAAAGGTGATGGTTTTCGCTTCTGGTGCCCCCCTACCGGGGCTTGAGGAAAGTTGGGTGCCAGTCTCCGGTGGTCTGCGGCTCATCCTTGGTGGTACGTCATCCTCGACGACTCTCCGCTCGGCTAAAGCGGTTCTCGAAGAACTTGGCGAATTGTCTCCTACTGTTGACGAGGCTCGTGTCATTGTGGCCAGACTGGCGGCTGAAGCTGGTGACCTTCCTTCATTTGATCGGCGGCGGCAGGGCGACGACATGATTCTAAATTGGATTCTCGATCACTTGACAGAGAATCCAAATGCGGCCAAGACAACAGCGCTCCGGCATTTCCGGGATGGGGGCCTTGCCTGCGAGCAGGCCCGATTCGGTCGACTATTTGACAAGGCTCGGCAGATAGCAATGTGAGGCCTGTGCGGAAGGCGCTTTGCTCCCGTCCAAGGCGTAGACCAAACGCTATCCCCCTAGTAGCTCTGCGGGGCAAGCAGCGGTCCCAGTTGGGAGCGAGGGTTTGGTCGGTTTCAATGGCAAGAGGAAGGCCATCCGACACCACTGGCCTCATATGGGACGACACCAAAGAGGTCCCACTTCCCTACCCCGTGCACATGCACAGCCTCTCCTGGATAGGGGTGATGGTCTCAGCAGGGACTCGCAAGCGTTCTCGCTACCATGCGCTCCAAGGCAATGGAGCGGATCGATCCCCATTGCTAGTTGGACGGTCGGCTGCTGGGAAGAACCTCTCGCTTCAATGGACCAATTTGAGAACAGGACCAGGAGACAGGGCCTGCTGGGAAACGACTTTTTCAGCCTCCATTTCCGGGTTGTACTTTGGTGATGCAGTTCTACTTCCCTGACAGTCAGGACCAGATAGACCCAAGTTTCAATTTCATAACGGAGCAGCGATCGATTTACAGGGTTCGTCAAAGGGATGATCGCTACGCCCATGAAGTCATCGACCCGCCACCCTACGATGGACTGTTGATCTCCAAGCCGATGGTTGACGGGCTTCCAGGAAAGACGGGCAAGTACACCGAGGCCCAACGTAACCGTCTGTACCGAGAAGGCGCCAGGCGATTCTTCCGACTCTATCAAAAGGACGGGAATCTCAAGATCATGGGCGATTGTGGCGCCTTTACTTACCTCCGAGAGCAGGAACCCGTATACACGGTGGAAGAGGTTCTGAGTTTCTACGCAGAGTGCGGTTTGGACCTTGGGATCGCGGTAGACCATTTGATCTTTGGCTACGACGCTAGCTTGGATACCAAGGGTGCGGCCGACGTGCCGGAGGAGTGGAAGTTCCGCCAAGACCTCACGATCGAGTTCGCCGCCGAGTTCCTCCAGTTGCACCGGGCACGCGGGTGCCGGTTCGAACCCATGGCCGTGGCTCACGGATGGAGTCCCTTGTCCTACGCGAATGCCGTGTCGCATTTGCAGGACATCGGGTACGACCGGATTGCTCTTGGAGGGATGGTACCCCTCAAGACGCCCGACATCCTCGACACACTTAGGGAGATCTCGGTTGTGCTTGATCCAGTAGTGCAACTGCACCTCCTTGGAGTCACACGCACGGCGCACCTACAAGACTTCACAGGTTTCGGTGTAACGAGTTTCGACAGCACGTCCCCATTTGTTCAAGCCTTCAAGGACGAGACGGACAATTACCACACCCTCAATGGGAGTTTTATTGCCATTCGCGTCCCCCAAGTTGACGGTAACACCAGGTTGCGAAAGCAGGTGACTGCGGGTTTAGTCGATCAGAGGTCGGCTCGTCGACTGGAACGTGACTGCCTTAGTAGCCTGCGGAAGTACGACAAAGATTGCGTAGGTGTGGAAAGCGTCCTTAACGCCATACGCGGGTACGAGGAACTTTTCGGAACAAAGAAGGATCGGAGCGCAGAGTACCGTCGAACGCTTGAGGCGAAGCCGTGGAAGCATTGCGGGTGCACCGTCTGTGCTGATATTGGAGTCGAGGTAATCATCTTTCGAGGGGCCGACCGGAATCGCAGGAGGGGGTTCCACAATCTCGCCGTTTTCTCCCAGAGATTGCGCCGGGAACTTGACCGTTCTCAGGAGGGATTGGTTGACGCGTGACCGACGCAACATACGAACTGCGTTTTCCTGCACTTCGGGTGCGACAGGGCGGTGGACGATATCTCTACACGTTTGCGGTGGACGGCAAAGTGCTGCCGAAGTTCACAACGGTCAGTCGGGTGCGGAGGGACAAGAAGCAGATCGCGGGTTACCAGAGGCCTGAGGTTCTGGCTCATGTTGCTTCAATCCGTTCATACATCGAGACAACTTCGCCGATGATCCCCAACGCCATCGTCGTCGCATTTGACACGCGAGTTCGCTTCGAGCCGACAGAACCCCGCACTTCGCAGGATGGTTACACATCCTCAGGTACGTTGATAGTCCCCGTCGACGAGGAATTGCCGGATGAGGATAAACCGGGTTGGATCGTTGATGGTCAACAAAGGTGCGCTGCGGTCCGAGAGGCGGATGTGGACTTCTTTCCCCTGTGCGTAACTGCGTTTATAACAGACAACGAAGCTGAGCAGCGTGCTCAGTTCATACTCGTCAACTCGACGAAACCACTTCCCAAGGGTCTGGTCTACGAGTTACTTCCCTCCACTAACGACCCACTTCCCCCTTCGCTCATGCGCAAGCGATTCCCCTCACTGATGGTTGAACGGTTGAATTTTGACGAAGACTCACCGTTCTACCAGCTGATTCAGACACCAACCATCCCTGACGGCGTCGTCAAGGGAACCTCAATCCTTCGAATGCTAGAAAACAGCCTGACCAATGGTTGCCTGTATTACTTCCGCGACCCCAATACGGGAAGCGGTGACATCGAGGAAATGCTGTTGATAGTGAAGCCGTTCTGGCGTGCGGTTCAGAAGGTCTTTGACGCAGCGTGGGGTCTCCCACCGCGTCGGTCGCGCCTTATGCACGGTGTTGGGATTGTAAGTTTGGGATACTTGATGGACAGCATCACCCACGAGTATCTCACGCTGGGGCAACTGCCCGACGAGGCTGACATTGCAGCCGCACTCGAACCCCTGCGCTCAGAATGCGCCTGGACTGGCGGTTACTGGTACTTTGGGGATGGCTCCTTGAGGCGGTGGAACGAACTTCAGAACCTTCACAAGGACATCAAAATGCTGACGGACCACCTGCAGCACACTTACCAGAGGCACTCGCAACTCAAACGCCGAGGTGCATGAGAGTGGCGGAGTAGGTCCACTGCAAGAGGTGGCGCGTCCCGGGGCAGGCGGTATGGCACGGCGGGTGACTGGTCAATCTGATCTGGGCCGGTTTGTTGTTGGAGAACCACAACTCGGCATCGGACGCCTGGTAAGTGTAGATGCCACGAGTGCTCGTATCCGTTACTTCCGCGGACCGGCCAAGAACCCCTATGTCTTCCGAGAGGCAGACACAAGTCGGATTGAACTTGCTGAGATCCGCCCTCACTCGCGGGTCTATTTCCATGATGGACATCGCTGGAGAATTGGGCGGGTCGAGGGGGAACATCCCCACGGTGGTGGGCAATACCTCATTGCCCTGCCAAACAAAGAAGGTGAGGTTTTGTCGCATGACCAGTTTGATATCCGATGGTCACCAAGGATTGAGGACCCTTACGAACTTCTTGCCTCGCTCGGAGGGGACAGCCCCCTTGTATACGAGCCAAGAGCCGATTTAATGGCTTCATGGTATGCATTGCAAGCTGCAACTGGTGGTGTAAGTGGACTTCTGCTTGGATCGGTCGAGCTTCATGACCATCAACTCACGGTCGTGCGCACGGTGTCCAACGACCGAGACCGTCGATACCTCTTGGCCGATGAAGTCGGCCTCGGCAAGACCGTGGAGGCCGGAGCGCTGGTCTGGCAGTCATTGCGCGACAGTCCTACTGGCGAGGTGCTGGTTCTGGTGCCCGACCACCTTCGTCAACAGTGGGCCGCAGAACTGAGCGACAAGTTTCACATTAGTAGCTTTCTTGCGGCCTCGATCCATATCTGTGCCCACGAGAAACCGGAGTCATGGCCCGACGGACCAGTACAAATACTCGTAATTGACGAGGCTCATCACTTGACTCGCGCGGGACCGTTTCCACCTGCAGTGCTGGAGCGCGTTGCCGGACTGGCTCATAGCGCGGGTGACGTCTTCCTTCTCTCGGCGACGCCTGTCCGATCAAACGAAGCGGCCTTTCTTGATTTATTGCACTTGTTGGACCCAACGAATTATCAACCTCATGATCTTGAAGCCTTCACTCGCCGAGTAGCCATGCGGGACGAACTCGCACTCATCCACTATTCGCTTACACCTGAGTTGGATGCGTTTGACTTTTCGCTATACGCCGATCAACTGCGATCATCTTTTGCGGATGATGAGACACTCGTTTCGCTCCTCGACGAAGCTATTGACTGCGATGACGACCAACTTCCGGATCGGATTGTGAGAGTAAGAGAACATCTTTCGGAAACCTACCGGCTACACCACCGACTTCTACGGACTCGACGGACACCAAAGATCAGTGCAACCTTCGGAGTGCGCGGCCGTCGCCGCGGCCGACCCTTCACAGTGGAGATCGACGACGACAGCGCCCAGGTCCGCTACCACCTAATTGAAGGATTTCGTCAACACATTGCGGAACTCCTCGACTCTGAGAGGGTCGAGCCTGACCAAGCAGCAGAGGCGTTTCGGTTACTTGGCCAGGCCTGCGGGTCGCTGCCCCATGCAATATTGGAGTTCACTGCCGTAGATGAATCAGACGGGGCGCTCGCACTGGTGTCACGATGGCTCACGTCCAGTGGTGATGCCTGGCGACGCGATCTAGGCGCCGTCTCCCCAGTGGTTCTAGATGAGGTCGTCCGGCAGATAGGTGCGATAGCCATATCGAAGAACCGCGGAAAGGTTGTCGTGGCAACCGCATTCACCAAGGTGGCACAGGTCGTTGCCGCGGCCTTAGCGGACGTCTTCTGGATGCGCCGCGTGGCCAAACACGTGCGTGCTCAGTCGCAAGAAGAGAACGCAGCAAGCGTTGACCGATGGCGCGCCGACAATGACTGTTGGTTTTTGGTTTGCGATGCGAGTGCCGAGGAAGGCATCAATCTCCAGGTAGCAGATGTGGTTCTCCATCTGGACCTGCCCTGGGATGTGTTTCGTCTCGAACAGAGGCTCGGCCGAGTTGACAGATTTGCCCGCGGCAAGTCGAAGCCGGTGGAGTCGATGGTGCTCGCGTATGGGGAACAGTTATACGCGGAAGGTTGGTTTCTGTTTGCTGCCGACTCTTGCGGGGTGTTCGATAAGTCGGTCTCATCGCTGCAGTATGTCCTTGCCGACCTGGAGTTCGAAGTGATCATCAAGGTAATTGCTGGCGGAGCAAAGGTGTTCGACTGTGAGATCGAACTGCGCCGCGAGCGCCTACAAGTGGAGGCAGAAAGAATAACTGCGCACGACTCTCTGGATTCGGTAAGCGGTCTCTGTACTGGCCTAAACGAACTTCTTCTTCAAGAGGACAAATCCCCTCGACTCGATAGGGCACTCAGGACCTGGATGATTGGTGTCGGGGCGAAGGTGTGGAGTCCTGCTAAAGGCAGCCTTCAGATTAAGAGTCGATCCCGATTACAGGTTCCCTTTGCCCTTGAACTCGCGATGGCACCGTGGGTAGGTGGCGAACTAGCATTGTCACGCCAGACAGCTGTGGAACGAAGTCTCCCTCTCATCAGGCCCGGCCATGGATTGCTGGATGAGATCGTGTATCACCTTCGCGATGACGATCGCGGTGTGGCGTTTGCTTTCATGCGTCCGGCAAACCACTCTTGGCCGCCTGTTGCAGTATTTCGGACAGACTTTCTTGTGCGGGCTGCAAAGATGCGTGAACTGGATCGCATTGCGAAGGAACACGGGTTGACTTCGTGGCTGCGGGTCCAACTTGAGTCGCTGCTACCCCCTGTACACGAGACGGTGTACATGTCAGATCGTGGATTGGAGACTGTGAGTCAGGTAGTAACGCGCCATTTTGACAAGGCGAAGGGGGATCGGAATCTAATCTCACGCCCCGAACTATTCGAGGAGGTCACAGGGCACCTAGATTGGGAGGTCATATGTGGCCAGAGCCTTACGAGCGCTAGGGGAATCCTTGACGGCCGTGAATCGGTCGGGCCACGAGTGGACCAATCCACGAAAGCCTTGATGTCCTCAATCGACAGCCAACTTGCGGTTCTTCGCACTCGAGCCACAAACAATCTAGGGCCGGTTGACAAAAGAGTACCGGGGTTTGAAGCCCTTGCGTTGGCTGTCCCAGACCGCCTGGAAGTGGCAGTTGATGTGATTGGTTGCGGAGTGATCATTCTGGCGGACCCTAGCTTCGTCGCAGGGTAACGTGCGAACTGTCCACGACACTCAGTCGTTACTCAATGGTCTGGCCTCCAACGAGAAGATCAAACCGACTGATCGTATCTCGGCAGCACTGAAATTGGCAACTACTGGACCTAATGGGTCAGCAGATGCCGCGGTGTTACTACGTCAGGTGCTCCGATGTGATGACGTCCGTAGAGGAGTTGGTCGGCTCGGTTCTGGTGTTGACACCGAGGCAACAGTGACCCGTGCCTGGCTCGATGTACCACACTCTCAATCGTTCCCCCCTAGCTTCGATTGGGATTGCTTTGGGATCGACGCCCAGCCTCGGAACAAGGGAGTGACACGGATTCGTGCAGTTTCATGGAAACCTGATTGGCTCGACTGCACCTCAGTTCCTGCGGTTGATCACGACGTCTCCGATCTTGGCATTGTGAGGCGAGAAGAGTCGGTCTATGGAGATCCGTTCCTCTCCCTTGTCAATCGAGAGGTCACAACGTATCGAACACCAGGGCAACGGGCGGCTGTTCGGAGCGCTCTCCTGGCCCCAACGGGCAGTACGCTCGTAGTCAATCTCCCCACGGGTGGTGGGAAGACACTGGCCATGCTCGCGCCCGCTGTCACTGTTTCAACCACCAGGTCGGTCTCGGCGGTTGTAGTGCCAACCGTTGCCCTTGCTATCGATCAACAGCGGCGATACGCAAATCGATACCCTGAGGCTCCGCCCACTGCTTACCACGGGGGCTTGACGTCAGGTCAAAAGGGGGACTTCATTGGCCGCCTAAGATCTGGCCGCCAACCGATCCTGTTCACGAACCCTGAAGCCTTGGTCACCTCTCTTGCCCAACCTCTGAGCGCCGCGGCATCGGGTGGTCGGCTTGACCTTATCGCCATAGATGAGGCGCACATCGTAGCCTCATGGGGAGATGCCTTCCGGCCCCATTTCCACGCACTGGCCGGGTTGCGAACTCACCTGTTACGGGTAGCGGAGGCCGCTGGTCATAGACCATTCCGGACAATTCTCGCTAGTGCCACTATCACCGAGGACACTTTACTGCTGCTGGAGAACCTCTTCGGAAAGCCAGGTCCTTTCTTCCATATCAGCGCACCGGTGGTACGGCCTGAGCCCAGTTACTGGGCCGCACCCTTATCGGACTCCAACGAGAGAGACGAGCGACTACTAGAAACCCTACGGCACCTTCCGCGGCCAGCCATTGTCTATACAACTCTCCGTGACGAACGCAGAGCACCTCCAGGAACCTTGACGCCTAACCGACTCAGCCAACTTGTCTCCACTCACGGGTTCACCCGCTTCGAGGTGGTAGATGGAGAGTCGACTCCTTCCCACCGAGAGGCTGTCCTCCGCGATCTACGTGACTTAGCGGGACGACCCGCTTCAATTGATCTCGTGTTTGCCACATCAGCCTTCGGGCTCGGCCTCGACGTTCCTGATATCCGCACAGTAGTACATGCCTGTATACCTGAGAGCCTCGACCGCTATTACCAAGAGGTCGGGCGAGGCGGGCGGGACGGGCGACCTATGATCTCTGTGGTCCTCCCCACTAGACCGGATGAGGATGTCGCCTCCGGGATGGCGAGACCGCGCCTACTGACGGCAGATCGTGCGCGGGACCGTTGGAGAGCAATGGTAGAGGTTGCTGAGACGCTCGGTCCTGAGACGATTCGGGTACCTCGGACGGCAGTCCATGGCAACCTAGATCAGAACACCGACTACAACGAACTATGGAATATGCTCACAGTCAGCTTGATGGCACGGGCGGGCGCTCTTGCCTGGGACTTCAGTCTCCAGGAGTTCCCACCAAACTCCGATGGTTCCCATAATGATCGCGACTGGCTGACCGTCCGTATTCTTCGCGATCACCAATCGCCGGGGTTTTGGAGCGAGGTCTTTGAGGCCGTCCGAACCAGAATGCTATCCAGATCGCACGAAGGACTCACGAATGTCAGGACAGCACTGTCCGGTCGGCACTGTATGGGTGAACTCGTGGCGAAGAACTACTCAATCCTCAATCCCAACAGGTTTCGTACTACATGTTTGCCGAGTTGTGGGGGATGCTCCTATTGCCGCCGAAACGGCCTCCATCGGTGGTCCTCGCCCTCGCCAAGTCCCAGCGGAATCGAAGCAACGCATATGTCGCACTCCACTCGGCTTCATCAACTTGCCGCTAACGGCAAGTGGGGACCGCGGGTGATCATCGGGACTGATCGGTCGGTCATGCAATCCAACCGCAAGTTCCGACGTACCATCCGGTCCCTTCTTGCTGCCGGCGGCATCCAACTCGTCCTAGTGCCAGAAACCAGACTTCACAACATTAAGGACTGGCTGCCGCCACAACGGGGCGACCGGCCGCCGTTGATGGTGAACGTTCTCGACGACTTCGATCCCGTTTCCGAGGTGGGTGTACCGACGCTTGCGATCGTCGATGAAGACGTTAATCCTGTGCCTCTCCTTGACGGAAGTTCACGATCTAGTCTGTTCGTGGTACTTGGCCCGAGTGATCTGTCTGTAGGAACTTCTGGTCTGTCGCTGGTTGAAAGCGATTCAGCGTTTCGGCTTAGCGATCTTGAGCGGGTTCTGTAGGAGGGGGTTGTATGGCCTTACTCAATCCACCACAACTGCGGGCGAGCATGATGAGTGTTGTTATTCTCTATCTAGCCCAGCGTCGAGGTCAGCGTGAGGAGCGGACGCGCATTATCGACGCAATCTCGCCTCCGAGTCTCACAGCCTCGCCGCAGAAGAACCAACGTGATGCGATCGAGAATTTGAGAAGCGCTGTAGAAATCGGTCTTGCCATTCGTGAGGGCGACCACGTTCAACTGAACTCGCACAGCGCCAAGGCGGCTAAAGGGGGAACTTCAGCGATAGTGAGGCTCATACGTCGGTGTGTCCTGTCAGAGGAACTCAACACCTCTCCTTGGGGTAGCCAAAGAGGCGCTCGCGACCTCACAAATGCCTTGGCATGGTTCCTCTCCCTTTCTCCTGACAGTATCCCTGATCAAATGGAAGGCGATCCGCCATCGGTGAAGTCTCTGCAGGAGGCCGACTTCGGTACCCGGCACGGCGACGACGCAAGCGGTTGGCCAATCTCCAATGACATTCGCTGGATCGCCTTTAGGCGTTGGGCATGCTCGCTGGGATTCGTTTGGCGTTCCCCCTCTGGACGTTTAATCCCCGATCCCACTCCAGCCATTCGCGACGCAATCCCTGCGATATTCGAGAGAGAAAAAAAGCTCGATGGCCCGTCTTTCGTTACAACACTTGGCGCGCAATTGCCGGTCTTGGAGTCCGGCGCGTACAGGCGATTCGTAGAAGAAAACTGGATCAGATCGCCAGGACCCGCCGGGAGGCTGAGCACTGCTACAACTGACGCGTTGTGGCGACTTGAGGCAACTGGGCACCTGGCCTTTGAGGACTTGGCGGACGCACCGAAGGTCAGTCGCTCTAACGGATCGACCTTCTCGCACGTCTCAAGAGGCAGAACGCGATGACTGAAATGCGTCAATATGTGTGCTGGACGGGTGCCGCTGTGAGGGCGACTTCGCCCCTTGATGCCGCGTCGCTTGGATCTGGGCATTTTCAAGCGGTCCATCACCCATTGAGGCCTCGGCAACGGCCAGTGGGTTCTGATATTGAAGGGAGATGGGTGGAAGAAGCTGAGATTGTCCGAGTGCTTGAAGGTCCTCTCCGGCCTGACGGCTATCTGCTTATCCCGATCGTTGGAGGGTCTGGCACGGGAAAGTCTCACCTTGTTCGCTGGGTAAGGAACCGTACAAAGGACCACCACAATTGGGAAAGCCGATACCTGGCGAAGAATCGAACCAGCATCCGGCGTGTCATCGAAACTGTTATCGAAGGCCTTGAAGGTCCTGCGATCGAGGCTGCACGCGAAGCGCTTCTCAGTGCGCCGGCCCAGTCGGAAAAGGAAGAGGTACTGGCGGAACGACTTCTTGATGAACTCGCCTTGATCACCTCGGCGGAATCGGCTACCGACTTCTCTATCGCGGACCGCCGGGCAGCGCAAATGGTAGACAAACTACGCAGCGAGCTACCAGACATTCTTCGCGACCCTGTGGTGCGTCGACGCCTCACAGGCGATGGTGCCGTTATTCCACGGCTGGTAGGACTCGCGATGCGAGGGCGCCGGGATGGAGATGGGCTTGATGACAATGCGATCCGGATCACCGACGATGACTTGCCGTTGACGTTTGCGGAAATTGGAGAGGCGAGCAAAGGTGCCAGGACTCTGTTAGGGAAGTTGGCGTCAATCTCGGATCTTAGGTCTAGAGCTGTAGGTCTTATCAACGAAGCACTTCCCTCAGCGGTTAAACGCGTATTCGTCTCGGACCAAGTTGATTTGATTGCAGTTTTAAGGGAGGTTCGCCGAGAACTGCTAGTTTCCGGTAAAGAGTTGGTCCTGTTCATTGAGGATTTGACGGTCCTTCACGGTGTAGAGCGTGAATTCCTCGATGCGATCATCGAACCCGTAGAGTCTCCCAACGGTACTCTTTGCTCGTTGCGGGTGCTGTTCGCAGTAACGGAGGGCCATTTCATCGGACTCGATACTGTCCGAACCCGATGCAATGATGCCTATCGGCTTGACTCCTCCTACGGTCCCGAAGGCGTCAGCCACGACGAAGTCATGTCTTTCCTCGGGCGTTACCTCAACGCATGCCGGATAGACCCGTCAGTGATTGAGGATCGATGGGCCAATCGACAGGGTGACGCGTGGATGCCCAATGCCTGCGACCTCTGCGACCATCAGGTGCATTGTCACGCCACGTTCGGCCAGAGCGAAGAAGGGTACGGGCTCTATCCATACAACCCAGCGGCCGTGAACCGATTCATGGAGTCGCTGTCCATTGAGCGATTCGATCCACGAGTAGTAGTAAGGGAACTAGTCAATCGATTCCTAATAGTGGCAGCGGCCGATCTTCAACGTGGCGAGTTCCCATCTAATGAGTTAATCCGGCCGTTCAACGAGCGAAGCGCGTCACTTGATCCGCTCGTCCACTCCGAACTCAGGTCGAGACGTGCGGCCGACTTTGAGCGGGTCGCGAATTCAATGAGGTACTGGGGAGACTCTTTCATGGTCGTGGGAGACGCAACTCTCTCAGCGTTCGGACTCGATGCCCTCGGGGATCTCAATGACTTCCCCACTCCGCGATCACCGACGAAGGGCAAGCCCACCTCAAGGGGAACTGCAAGCCGTTCGAGAGGCTCCGGTGAGGTTCCGAGCGAGGCCGCGCCAATTGGGCACCTCCGTTCTCCGTGGTTGGGGATATTCGATGAGTTGAATACCTGGGCGGGCAACCAGAGAGACCTGGGCGCGACGACCACAAACCGATTGAAGAAACTGGTCCACAAATCAATCCTCGATAACCTTGACTTCAGCGCCCTGCCGACCAACCTCGGCCCAGATTTTGATGGTCAGAAGCGGTTTGATCACCAGAGACACATACACATCGCTGGATCTATGACCGACCAGAGTCTAGGTAACCCGATAGTAACAATCGAACAGGACGCCCCCAATGCCGCAGCGCTGCAAGGTCTAATCCTCCTAACGGAACTCCAGAACGCTGACGACTATTCGGGGGCCGGCCAATATCGCCGACGAGCAGCACAGTTTGTCGAGGAATGGATGCTCCGTGTTACGGCGAGACTTGAGCAACCGCCCGAACCATCCACGACCGCTGCCATCACGGGTCTGCTTGTGTGCGCTCTTGTATCGGATGCCTGTGGAGAGGCATCCGAGCCACGCCACTACCTTGGAGCGCTGTTTGGATCACCGAGTTCGCCCGTAGATGCCCAACGGTCTCAGAAATGGAAGGATGCAGTAAGGGTTGCCCATGCAACCTACGGTCGGCTTCGCCCAGTAGTTGAGGCTCACTTCGGGGAGGCTCGTGGCAGGAGGGGCGCGGCCCGAGGCATTCGGGCGGACCAAATACTTAAAGTGATCCAGGACTTTGTCAACTCGGGGCATCTAGAGTCAACTGACGCAGCTACCGATCGATTCATGCGTTCCGTAACGGCGGCTGTGGAGATCGAGTGGAGAAGTCTTGAGGAAAGTGCTGCTGGTGCTGCACCACTTGTTGATCCTGACCGTCCCTGGTCTGAGCAGCGGAAGCGTGTACTTGGGCTAGTTGAGTCCGCCCACAGGATGGGAAGGTTACGCGACCATCACGCGGCGCGCGACCTCAGGGAGTTAGCTTCTTCTTTAGACGATGACGCACACAGAGTCCTGCGAAAGGCCACCGAACTCGTGCGTCGGACCCCTCCACTCATCGAACGGCTTAAGGTAGTCGCCAGCAGTCTCCCGGACACCGTCACCACCGTTAATAGGTTCGTGATACGTGCGGAACAAGCAATGTCTGAGATTGCATGGGACCTTGATGAGCGTCGTGCGGGTCAGTCGGAGGATGAAACTCTTGAGGACGTAGCGGCGGATGTCTTGTCCGTACTTGGTCGACTTGAAAAGGCAGTAGAGGAGCTTGGAAAGTGACCTTGTTCGAAACCGCTGCCAAACTCCAACTCCGTCTCGACGCTGCGAATGAAGAGGATGCAGTAGATCAGTTGTTGACGCGCTCGCAAAAGGTGAGAACCGCGCTTACCTCTGCTGCGGAACACTTCGAAGCTGTCCAGTCCTACCGTATCGCTTTGGGCCAAGCGGACGTGCCGCCACTGGGTAGGAAGGAGATCCGACAGGCCGTAGGGCGGCTGAAAGGGTCCCTATCTAGATACGGCCCCAAGGCGCTTCAGCTGCAGTCAGCCGACACACTCCAAAGGCTCCTAAGCACACAGATCAGGCGCGTTGATGGCTGGGTCAGGCTTACGTGGCGACAGAACTTTGCCGCTGCTCAGGAGTTGCTGGTGCGGGAGAAGTCGGGGGAATTGCATGGGTCGCCTGTAGACAGGGTCAGAGCGTCGAACCGCGCTTCAAAGATAAAGGTTGTTCAAGGCAAAGATCCGGTTAGGGAACGAACTCTTCTGGAGGAACTCCTCAAGGTAGAGGGCCTGAGAGCCTGTCTCGGGGAAGTCGACAAGTTAGTAGACGAACTTCGCGCGGCGATGGCGGCAATTGATAAGAAGCAGGCTGCATTGACGCCGAGAGTACGGGCCGTTCTTCAGCAGGCTGCATCCGTCAATGGGTTGCCCTTATTAGAGGTGACTCCCGGACTCCTGGATGAACTCCAATTGGCTGGGGTCCTGGAGGACCTCGTAGTGCGTGCTTGTGACTGACCCCGTTCTCGTTGATGTGCTCAACGAACTGGAAGCGCGCGAAATCCCGCTGCTCACGTGGGGAGTGACGAGTGGCGCATACGGCGAGGATGAGATCCTCGATTTGTTGACATCCATGACATCTGAGGAGGAAGCTGAAGATCTCTTGGATAGGCTTCTCGCAACTGGACTTGTCTTCGAACGGGGTCTTGCCGGGAATCGGTTTAGAACCCGCATGGCGGAAACAGTTCGTCTATCCCGGCATTTGAGGCAATGGTTCCACGGTCGTGACTGGCGAACGGCCAAGACCCTCGTCTCAGACATGCGCTTTCTGTCCCGACCGCGGGTTGTTCCTGTCCGAGATGTCGATGAACACGAACTGAAGGGCCGTCTCAGGACCATCCTCAACGGAGGGTGGTCGCCGAGCCATGATAAGACTCTGACTGCAATCCTCGGTGGGCGATCTGTGTCCGAATTTCAGGCCAAGTCAACCGAGAGACTTTTGAGTTCGGTTGGCAGCCGTGGGGGGACGTGCATTACGGCTGGCACTGGAGCAGGCAAGACACTGGCTTTCTACCTTCCTGCGTTGACTCATGCACTCACCGTGCCTGGGGCTTCGGGGATTCCCCGCATCGTGGCTATATATCCGCGTGTCGAACTTCTCCGCGATCAACTTCGTGCCTTATTGGAATTGATAGGGGACCTGGCGGGTCGTGATGCAGGACTCCTGCGGGTGGGTGTCCTCTATGGAGCGACCCCCTGGAGCCGAAAGGATGCCATCAGCAGAGGATGGCGCTCAACTGCAGATGGGCTTACATCGCCGATAGTCGATTGCCTGAGGAACGGGTGCACCGGTGATCTAGTTTGGCCGAACGAGGACTCTGAAGGCCGTCGGCTCTTGTGCTCCAGATGCGGATTCGAGTTGGATTCTCTTGTGTTCTCTCGCCGAACGTTGGAGTCATCTTCTCCGGACATTCTTTTCACGACAACCGAGATGGTGAATCGGATGCTTGGAAGGCCTGGTATGCGGCGACTGTTGGTTGGAGACTCAAGGGATTCCCCTGATTTCATACTGCTCGATGAGATCCACACTTACTCTGGGACTCACGGTGCACAGGTAGCTCACCTTGTTCGCCGGTGGAGAGGCGAAATGGCTTCTCCGAGCCATGTGGTTGGCTTGTCCGCAACGCTTGCCGATCCCCAGGGCTTCTTCTCCGAACTAATTGGGGTGGTTACTGGGAAGGTCGCGGTTGTTGCGCCGGGCAACACAGAGATGCGCGAGTCTGGTCGTGAGTACTTCCTAGCGCTCCGCGGGGACCCCGCTTCCCAAACATCTCTTCTGTCAACAACTATCCAGGCGGCGATGCTGATGCGCCGCATGCTTGATCCAGAGCCCCGGGTACCCAGCGACGGGACGTTCGGGACACGTCTGTTCGTATTCACGGACAATCTCGATGTCGTCAACCGGCTCCACTCCCAGCTTCAAGATGCCGAAGGCTGGTATCCAGGGGGATTAAACCGTAAGCCCAACGGAAGCTTGGCAGTCCTGCGGGCACGAGGTGAGGAGAACCTTTTCCGAGACGACAACGGCCAACTCTGGGATGCAGCTGAGGATTTAGGCACCCTGACCCGCCAGGTGGTGGTGGACCGCACTACGTCGCAAGATGCTGGTATGGACAGTTCGAGTGACGTTGTTGTTGCCACCGCGTCATTGGAAGTTGGATTCGACGATCCAAACGTCGGTGCAGTGCTTCAGCACAAGGCGCCTCGCGACGGGGCACAGTTCCTTCAACGCCGCGGTCGAGCAGGCCGGGATCCGACCATGCGACCTTGGACACTCGTGGTCCTGTCTGACTACGGGCGAGACCGCCTCGCATTCCACGCCTATGACACATTGTTCGCCCCGCTGGTGCAACCAACCCACCTGCCGATCAGGAATAGGGTCATCCTCAAAATGCAAGCCACTTGGTGGCTGGTTGATTACCTGTCACGAGCATCGGGCGGAATACCCTTGCGGTCCATTCTGACATCGCGTTGGTCCTATCGTCCTAACCGCCAGGTGCGTGCGGCACGGGATGCATTGACTGTTGCCAGGAGCCTGTTGACGGACGAGGGACTTGGCAAACTCGAGAACGGGCTCAAATGGTCACTCCGTATAGGGGAAGAGGACGTCCGATCCGTTCTTTTTGACTACCCCCGTGCGATTGCAACGACAGTCCTGCCTACGATCATCCGTCGACTCGAAGGCGTTGTCGGACACCGTAAGTTGACTGAGGACTTTGGATGGGGCGACCCTCTGGTTGACTATGTTCCCAGTTCGCTGTTTGCCCCACTCCAAACCCCTGAGGTGCAGATCGCCGTGCCTTCTGTTGGGCAACATCAACCCAAACCTCGGAGTGAACCGATCGCACCTTCAATGCGCGAGTTTGCGCCCGGAAGAGTCAATTACAGGTTCGCTCTCCGAGGCAAACGTGAGCGCATGTGGGTCATCCCACCAGCATCAACAGAACCAAACCTCGACCTCGAGACCTTCTGCTCCGACTATCTCCGATTGGAGCGTCCCCCTGGGTTGAAGGAACCCGTGATCCAGCCCCGTTTGATGCAGCTGTCACGTCCTGATGAAGGCGTCCCTGACTCGTCGTATGGCAGGTGGAAGTGGGAGGTGTTCTTCCGAGCTAACGGCGTGCCAACTGAGTTGGAGGTTCCGTCCGGCGTCCCGTGGACAAAGTGGATTCGAGCAGTCTCCGTGATGACTCACCGCTCCCGGGCACCACTAACCGTCTGGCGGATTGCCCGTACTGCAGAGGTAGAGCGGCGGGTTCCCTCCAAACCCTCATCTACTCAGCATCGCGTGCGCCTAGGAGGAAGTGACGCGGCGGTCGGATTCGCGATGGAGGTCGACGGACTCCGATTCGACGTGTCTCTTCCGAGGCAACCGGTCTCTCACTCTGGAACCGCACTCGATCGCGCCCTCCGCACTGCGTACTTTGAGCACCTCGTTCTCACGGATACCACGTTGGTTGAGTGTGTTCCGTCCTCATTCCTGCGCGAATGGATAGCGCAACTCTCTATGTGTGCGGTGGTGTTGGCATCTGCCGACGGAGGGTCCGGCCTTGTTGAACTGTCAGATTCGGAACTGTCAGGGGCCATGGTGCAGGCCGCTCGAGCCGTCTTCAGCGCGGAAGGGCCGCCGGATGACCCGAATGACCCCATTGACACCCCTGGCCTTGTCGTTGACGTGGAGGAAGCACTTGAAGATGGGGACGTTGTCACTGCACTCCAGCGATGTTTGGCGATCCTCCGCGCGCCCTTACCCGTCGCTTCGCTCAAATGGGTCCACGACCGTTTCGCTTCAACGGTGGCGGCGGGATTGATAAGCGCAATACAGGTTATGTGCCCCGATCTTGACGTTGGTGACTTGCGAGCGGACTTCGAGTTGTTGTCCCTTCGCGCCGAAAAACCCTTGGCGCGAATTACGATTTCGGAGGATCAACCCGGTGGAACCGGAGTAATCGAGACAGCAGTCGACCGAATAGTTGAGGACCCCCGGGCGTTTTGGGCAGTAGTGACGAATGTCCTCGGCCCGTGCGATGGCGAACGGATCGATGACGCGGTGCGACTCTTCCTAAAAGAGCGTGCTGACGGGCGCTACGCCCCTGAGGTTCACAATGTTCGGGACTCAACTACTCTCGCCAACACGACGATGGCCTGGGCGTCGCTCCGTGAGAGTATGTTCCGCAGCGGAATTGATGCGGATCCGACTGTGATCAGCACGCTGGCAACTCGGATTCTCAGACCCGGTAGTGATGCGTCCGTCGAACAACTGTGTCGAGACCTGCTTGTCCGTTGGGACACCATTGAGAACGACCTGGGACTTGAAGTGGATCTCCGGGTGTTTGCCTACCTGGCGGCCCAAGACGATGAGACTCGTCAGAGTCTGGCCGCGATCACGTATCGGATGTATCAGGATACAGATTGGACAGTAGGGCAAATTGTGGGATTGCTTTGGTCCCGAGGCAGCAAACTTCGTGCAGCAAGCCTCCAAAGCTATAACCCCTACGGCAAACTGCCGGAGACGGAACGCCTTCTCGTGGAAGCTGTCACACGAGCACCAATCGCGACCGTGGAGTTCGGCACCAGTGATTGGAGGGAAGAACTCGATCTCCAGTTGTGCCTGAACGGCGTAGGGCGGCTCACATGTTCAGACGAGGCAGGCGCAGGGGATGCCCTTCGCGAACTCTTGACGGTGCCCACTGCCGTTGGTGTTTTGGAGTTTCACCCACGAGTGGTTGGTGTCGAAAGGTCGAATGCAGACATCACACTGACTGTGGATATCCGGGAGGCACAGCAGTGACTGCTCGAAGTCTCCGTACAACAGCTTTCGCGTCGCGCCAAGAGTTGGCTGACGCCCTTCAATGCCTGTTCGTCGCGGAGTTGCTTGTGCCGAGCACGCCTCTTTGGATTGTTACGCCGTGGGTTTCTGACGTTCCAATAATCGACAATCGCACAGGACAATTCAGAGGATTGATGCCAGCCCTTCCGCAACGTTGGATTCGACTTAGTGAGGTCCTAGAGCAGCAATTAGCTCGAGGTGGATCTCTCGTGATTGCCTGCCGCCCTGATGATCACAACCGATCGTTTACCCGCCAACTCCAGCGAGGAATCCGGGAAGTCGGTCGTGAAAAGCAGGTGCGCATAAACCTGTCCGCTGAACTGCACGAAAAAGGGATCCTGACGGAGTCTGTTTTCCTAAGTGGGTCGATGAACCTGACCTATAACGGACTGCGAACACTAGAGGAGGTGATCCATCTCACCGATGAAAGCGACGCGGTCGCACGCGCACGGGCCGCGTACCAAGACAGGTGGGGCAAGCCGTGAGGGACATCCACCCTGGCGCAACCACCTTCTACGATGCGCCTAACGAAATAGATGTCGACTCCCTTCAAGACGAGGATGTGGAGTTAATCCGGGTTCTCTGGAGTCGCCCCGCCGATGGCCAGCGGACTCTGCTCCCGGCCAAGTTCAACAACACTACGAGATGGTATGGGATCGCCGAGTCCGATCGCGAGGGTCGGCTTCTGATGGAGGAGATGGTGTCATGGCTCGGTCCCCCACTTTGCGACCACCCGCATGTCATTGAAGAGCCCGGGGACCTGCTTGACGAGAGGGCAAAGTTGCTGACCAACGATGGAGTCCTCCTGCGAACTTGTGTTACGGATGGTTGGCAAAGGGAAGCGCGCCAGAATGTTCGGTCGCTGGTCAATGTGTGGATGATCACCCCGGAGCGTGCTTCCGACGCTCCGCGACCGGTCGGCAGAGTCCTGAGACACTTCTACGAAGCGATTGCCGCAAGGGACCGCAACACAGCGACGGAAGCCTTGCAGGAAATCGAGGCAGGCGGCATGTTGTCTGCCAAAAACCGTAGATTCCTCCGGGTCGAACTACTCGGCAGCCTCGGAACACCAAAAGAACTCCAAGAAGATCCACTCCTCCAAGACATTTCGCTATTCAGGCGACCCCCGACTGTGACGGACATTCTGGCTCAAGCCGCCGATGGCCTCTATATCCCTCCAGACGCTGATAATTCGGGGAGTGTCGCCTGGCGCAGGATTGCGTTGAACATTGAAGAGGCATGGCCTGGACTGATCGTGCACCCGAGCCAGATTAGATCTGTTTCTGGCGCAAGATGTCTGGCGTTGGCTGAACTCTTTGCAGAACATCCAAGGCGCGGTGTGATCGACTGCCTTCGAACCGATTGGGTGGAGGACGCCTTGGTGGCAGGCATTGCGGCACTCCTCGAATCCTCCTCAGAGCGGCCTCTCAAGGGCATCTCCACGGTCCTTGGTTACCACCACAGTGGAGAGTTCGAAAGAGTTCTCGATGCGGCGGAACAAGTCAAGCCAGAACCCGGGGTCGCCAGTGCGGTTATGCATGCCGCTCTCAATCTTGGTGATGCAATCGCCGCCGCACGGGCGGTCGCCCTGGTCGATCGACTACCGGACCTTGATCGGCGTTCGCTGCTCTCGCAAGCCGCTGAAGGAGTTTGGTACGCACAGTTGGTTGAGCGGAATGAAGGCGCGCAGGTTCCCGATGGCTGGGTGGAGTGGCTTCAAGGCGATTGGCCTGACCGCCCAGATCTTCTCAACGACTGGTGCTCCTCATGGGAGCGCGAAGCCTTCGCAGTGGCTGGAGAACCTGATGTCTTGGCTCTCGAACTCATTGATGCGTTGAATGATCAGCGTCGAGGCCGAATTCGTAATGGATTATCAGTGTTTATACGGTGGCTTGTGGCAGACGGCGGTCTTCGGCCATCATCGGTGCCGCTGGCTGTCACTGTCCTTGACATCATGCTCAACAGCGAGCCCGGTCGAGCGGAGAGGCGGGTTGCTCTAGATCTACTCGATGAAATCCTTCTCACAGGTTGCACGACTGCCGAGTACCAGACCGCGGTAACCGCGTTGAGCGATCAACTTGTGCGACTCGGTGCACGCGAGGTGGACTGGTTGACAGGGATTTTGGACGTGCAGTTGTTAAGTGGTGTCCCGGACACTCGTATGCGCGGACGGTTCTTTGCCAAAGCGTTGGCTGTTGCCGTGTCATGGATCGGGCGGATCGAAGAAGCAGATGCGATCGTGCTGAGCAAGTTGTTCAAAGAGTTGGGTCTTGTATTCACACCAGCGTTGGCAGATCTCCCTGAAAGCCAGTCCTCTCCAAGGCTTCGGGCTTTCAAACGGGTTGGGATTTACTCGCTGTCAGAATCAGCAGCCAAGAATGCTGCACGCTGGATCCGTGACGAGTGGCCCGACGTTGATGTTCGACTTTCGCATGCGCACTCGGGCAGTTCTGAGTTGAATAGTTTCGTGCGTGGTTCAGACGTGGTCCTTATGCAAACGAGCCACGCAAAGCATGCAGCCACGATTGTGATCGAGCGCGCAATCGAAACATCGCGTCTGGTGCGGGTAAACGGACGTGGTGCCACGTCTCTCTTTCGTTGTCTTCTGAAGTGGGCAACTGAAGCAGGATAAGGTGTAGGACAAACCAGGGTTTGCTTTCTTCGCATGACTGGAGTGTCAGGTCCGCCACTCTCTCGTATACAATTCCCGAAAGAGTGAAGGGTGTCAACAGGTGACGAAGAACAACAGACTGGAAGGCCGCGTGGCGGTGGTCACCGGCGCCGCAGCGGGGATCGGCCGGGCCACGGCCGAACTGTTCGCGGAGGAAGGCGCCCGGGTGGTGCTGGCGGACATCGCCGGAGAGTCCGTGGAGCGGGTTGCTGCCCGAATCCGGGACTCGGGAGAGTCGGCGGTGGCGGTGGTGGCGGATGTGTCGACCGAAGATGGCGTCGACCAGGTTGTGGGAACCGCCGAGCGCCGGTTCGGCCCGGTGGATGTCCTGGTGAACAACGCGGGCGTGGAATTGAAGAGACTGGTGGAGGACACCACCCTGGAGGAATGGAACCGGATCCTGCGTGTTAACTTGACATCGGCGTTCCTGATGTCGCGGCGAGTGGTCCCGAGCATGAAGGAGCGGCGGAGCGGTGTGATCGTGATGAACTCATCGGTGGGGACCTTCATCGCGGCCGGTGGCACTTCCGCATACGGGGCGTCGAAGGCCGGGATGATGGCCCTGGCCCGGGGACTGGCGATCGAGGGCGCTCGCTATGGGATCCGGGTGAACGCGGTGTGTCCGGGGGTCATCGACACGCCGATGAACGAGCGGAACCTATCCCGGGCCGAGGACCCGGAGGCCATGCGGCAGTCGTGGTTCGACATCACGCCCCTGGGACGGCTTGGAACTCCCCGCGACGTCGCACACGCCATCCTGTTCCTGTCGAGTGACGAGTCGAGCTTCGTGACGGGATTGCCGCTGGTCATCGACGGCGGGAGGATGATTCCGTAGGTTTCCCGGAAAAGTCGGGGGCTTTCCGAGAACCCTCTGGTTGATTAGACGGCCGCCACCTCTTCGTAAACTTCGGGCCGACGGTCGCGGTAGAAGGCCCAGTAGCGGCGGACCTCTTCCACCATGCCCAGATCCAGCTGTCGCACCACCACCTCGTCCTCGGTGTCCGAGGCGGTCTCACCCACGATCTCCCCGCGGGGATCGGCGAAGTATGAGGATCCGTAGTAGTCGGTGCCCTCGAGTCCTTCGGCGCCCACCCGGTTGATGGCGCCGACGAAGTACTCGTTGGCGACCGCCGCGGCCGGCTGCTCCAGCTGCCAGAGGTGCTTGGAGTGGCCCCGGGTGGTGGCGGACGGGTTGAACACTATCCGGGCGCCTTTCAGGCCCAGCACTCTCCACCCCTCCGGGAAGTGGCGGTCGTAGCAGATGTACACCCCGATCCTCCCCACCGCGGTGTCGAAGACCGGGTATCCCAGATTGCCGGGCCGGAAGTAGAACTTCTCCCAGAATCCCTGCACCTGGGGAATATGGGTTTTCCGGTACTTTCCCAGGTAGGTTCCGTCGGCGTCGATCACCGCCGCGGCGTTGAAGAAGGTGCCCTCGTCCACCACCTCATAGATAGGGACCACCATTACCATCCCGGTCTCTTTGGCAACGGACATCATGCGCTGGATGGTCGGTCCGTCGGGTATCGGCTCTGCCCAGGAGTAATTGTCGGCGTCCTGAACGGTGCAGAAATAGGGGCTGTTGAAGATCTCTTGAAAGCAGAGCACCTGGGCGCCCTGTTCGGCGGCGTCCCGGGCATAGGAGATGTTTTTCTCCACCATGGACTCCTGGTCGCCGGTCCACTCCGACTGGACCAGTGCGGCCTTTACCACTTGGCTGGACATGCAATCTCTCCTTTGCTTCTGTCAATCATGATCGGGCCCCGGCGATCACGCGTCTTCGCGGGACACCCCGGCCATCATAAGGCCGATTCCCTGCCGGTCGGCGTCCTCGGCATTCACCTCCCCCACGATGCGCCCCTCGTAGATGACCGCGATCCGGTCGGCCAAACCCAGGACTTCGTCCAGGTCCTCTGAGATGAGCAGAATGGCCACCGACCCCGAACCTCTCTGTTCGATGAGCCGATCGTGGATGTACTCGGCGGCGCCGATGTCCACCCCCCGGGTTGGCTGGGAAGCCAACAGCACTGATGGGGACCCGGAAAGTTCTCTGGCCAGGATCAGCTTCTGCAGGTTGCCGCCCGAGAGATTCGAGGCCGGAACATCCAGTCCCGGGGTGGCTACCGAGAATTCGTCCACCAGTTGCCGGCTGCGTTGGCGGATTGCGCCATTGCGCAGAAACCCCCGGCGGCTCATCGGAGGGTGGCGATGGTTCACGAGGATCATGTTTTCGGAGACCGAGAAAGCCCCGATAGCGCCGTCCCGCTGCCGTTCCTCGGGTACATAGGCCAATCCGGCTGCCCGAACGGCCGAGGGCTTCCGACCGGTTACGTCATCGTCATCGACTGCGATGGCGCCCGACTCGGGCTTCCGAAGACCGGCGATGGTCTCGGCCAACTCCCGCTGGCCGTTGCCCGAGACTCCGGCGATCCCCAGGATCTCTCCCTCACGGACAGTCAGGCTCAGATCAACCAGCGCCGGCAAGCCTCGATCGCCCATCACATTCAGATTGCGTACGGTCAGCCTGGCCCTTCCCGTTTCGGTGGACGGTTTGTCGGGGGCGAGCCGCACCGGACGTCCCACCATCATGGAGGCCAGCATCTCCCGGGTGGCGTCCTGCGCCTCCACTTCTCCCATCACCCGTCCATGGCGAAGGACGGTAATCCGATCGCTGAGCGCCAGCACCTCGTGGAGCTTGTGGGAGATGAACACCAGGCCTCGGCCGGCCTCGGCCATCCCCCGGAGGATCTTGAAGAGATGATCCACCTCGCCGGGGGTGAGCACCGCGGTGGGCTCATCCAGCACCAGCAGTTTGACGTCGCGGTACAGCGCTTTGATGATCTCGACACGCTGGCGTTCTCCCACAGAGAGCTGCCAGATGTAGGCGTCCGGGTCCACCGCCAACCCGTGGGACTCCGACAACTCCCGGATGCGGTCCGAGACCTGCCGCAGATTCATGCGCCCCCTCTTGGAGAGGGTGCCCATCGCCACGTTCTCGGTGACCGTGAGGGAGGGCACCAGCATGAAGTGCTGATGCACCATCCCGATCCCGTGGCTTATGGCGTCGGTCGGGCTGGTGATCCATGTCGGCTCACCCTCGATGAGGAGTTGGCCCTCGTCGGTCTGGTAGAGCCCGTAGAGGATCTTCATGAGGGTGCTTTTGCCGGCGCCGTTCTCTCCCAACAGGGTGTGCACCTCCCCGGCGCGCAGATCGAAGTCGACTCGATCATTGGCGAGCACGCCGGGGAAGCGCTTGACGATTCCCCGCATCTCCAGGAGTTGCGTCATCGTTTCGTCACCCTGCTGGTCCTCTTCTTGTCCGGGTTAGTTGGCGCCGGTGTCGATGGTGCCCGCGATGATTCCCTGAACCACCTGGTTGATCCCGGCGAACATCTCCGGAGGTATGTCGAATGCCGGGTTCGGCTCCAAGACCAGTCCGCCGTTGGCGAGGTCGATCTCGTAGGCCTTGCCGCCCAGTGAACCGGCGGAGATGTCGGCGATGATCTGTCGCAGCACGACTTCCCACTTGTACACCTGGGAAGCAACCACCAGGTCGGGCGCCAGGGCGGTCTGGTTGGCCTGGGTGCCGAACCAGAAGACGCCGTTGGCCTGGGCGACTCCGACCGCTCCGACCACCATCTGGGCGGATCCGGTCAACACGTCGGCGCCGGCCGCGATGTGGGCCTGGGCTGCTTCGGACGCCAACGCCACGTCACTGAACGAGCCGATGTAGTTGATGTTCACGGTCACGTCGGGACGGGTGGCGACTGCTCCGTTGTGGAAGCCGTCCACGTAGAGCTTGGCGTCGCCCACCTCGATGGGACCGACCACACCGATCACTCCACTCTGGGACATCAATGCGGCCGCCACGCCCATCACGTAGCCTCCCTGGTCGGAGGCGGCGTTGTAGGCGGAGACGTTGGGCTGACCCAGCGTGTCGGCGGCGGTTCCCCACGCGAAGGCGGTGTCGGGGAAGTCCCCGGCGATCTCCTGCAGCGATCCCCCGTATTGGGAACCGTGGGCGATCACCAGGTCGTAGCCTTCCTCGGCGTACCCGCGGATGGCCGCGGCGGCGTCCTCCACTATGAAGGTTCCGTCGGTGATGGCCACCTCGGTGCCGGGGTTCTCGTCCGCTATCACGTTCACCGCGTCCACGATGCTCTGTGTGAACGCCAGGTCATTGGAAGCGCTTGGGGCAACCACCGCGATCCGCAACGGCTCCATCGGCTCGGGTGGCGCCGCCATGGCTTCCATGGTGTTGATGGCGCCATTGACGATTCCCGAGATGACGGTGTCAGCGCCGGCTCTCACCTCGGCGGGGAGGTCGAATCCGTCGTTGAACTCGACCACAAGTCCGCCGTTGGCGAGGTCGATCTCGTAGGCCTTGCCGCCCAGTGAACCGGCGGAGATGTCGGCGATGATCTGTCGCAGCACGACTTCCCACTTGTACACCTGGGAGGCAACCACCAGGTCGGGCGCCAGGGCGGTTTGGTTGGCCTGGGTGCCGAACCACAGGGCGCCTGCGCCCTGGGCGACTCCGACCGCTCCGACCACCATCTGGGCGGATCCGGTCAACACGTCGGCGCCGGCCGCGATGTGGGCCTGGGCTGCTTCGGACGCCAACGCCACGTCACTGAACGAGCCGATGTAGTTGATGTTCACGGTGCTCGCCCCGCCGGTGAGCGCGCCGTTGTGGAACCCGTCCACGTAGAGCTTGGCGTCGCCCACCTCGATGGGACCGACCACTCCGATGACACCGGACTGGGATAGGGCCGCGGCCACGACTCCCATGACGAAACCGCCCTGGTCGGAGGCGGCGTTGTAGGCGGAGACGTTGGGCTGACCCAGCGTGTCGGCGGAGGTTCCCCAGGCGAAGGCGGTGTCGGGGAAGTCCCCGGCGATCTCCTGCAGCGATCCCCCGTATTGGGAACCGTGGGCGATGACCAGGTCGTAGCCTTCCTCGGCGTACCCGCGGATGGCCGCGGCGGCGTCCTCCACTATGAAGGTTCCGTCGGTGATGGCCACCTCGGTGCCGGGGTTCTCGTCCGCTATCACGTTCACCGCGTCCACGATGCTCTGTGTGAACGCCAGGTCATTGGAAGCGCTCGGGGCAACCACCGCGATCCGCAACGGCTCCATCGGCATGTCCTCTTCAGGCATATCGTCTTCGGGCATATCGTCTTCGGGCATGTCCTCTTCAGGCGCCTCGGCGGCGGTCGTCTGAGGAGCGGCAGCCTCAGTGGTTGTCGGCTCCTCTGCGTCGTCTCCGCAAGCGGTGGCTATCAGAGCCAGGACCGCCAGGACGGCCAAGAGCCGGGCAAAGCCCGGTTTCCTATAGGTATGCATTGGTTCTTCTCCTTCGGTTGAGTGGATTGGCTGTTGTCGAACAAGAAACGTTCATGTCATCCGCCTCTGATGAAGGGCTTGGTGAGGGCGGTGGGCGCCCGGAATCGGCGGGCCGCCACCACCAGCGCCAGCACCGTTATCACCGCCGGGATCATTGCGGCCAGGTCGGAGGCGCCCAGCGGGATGATGCCCCTGGTCTTGAGCAGCAGCACCACCGCCGACACCATCCCGTAGACCAGTGACCCGGCCATTACTCCCAGTGGTCTCCACGCGCCGAAATAGACCAGGGCGATGGCGATGAAACCTTGGGCGTTGGTGAGGTTCTGCTGGAAGATACCCAGCCCGATGGCCAGCACCGCACCGGCCGCACCGGCAAGCACTCCTCCGATGGTCACGGCCGCGTAGCGAACCCTCGTCACGCTGATGCCTTGTGAGTCGGCCGCCTCGGGGTTTTCTCCCACCGCGCGGATGTTCATCCCGAACCGGGTCCGGTTGATGATCACGGTGGACACCGGGATGGCCAGGAACGCCAGGTAGATGGGGATGCTGTGATTGAAGAACAGGTCTCCTACAACCGGGATCTCCGAGAGTAGGGGGATGGGAGCCTTCTGGAAGGAGGCGGCGGGCAGGGGGGTTCCCACCAGCTTCTGGAACAGCAGGTCGCTCATCCCCAGCCCGAACAGGTAGACGCCTATCCCGCTGATTCCCTGCTCGGCCAGGAGAGAAACGCTGATCACCGAGGAGAGAAGTCCCAGGACCAGCCCGATTCCCAGTCCGACCGCCAATCCCAGCCAGGGACTCTGGGTCTTGAGCGTGGTGAAGTAGCCGCCGAAGGCGCCCAGAAGCATGATGCCGTCCACCCCCAGGTTGAGGACGCCGCTCCGTTGTCCGAAGGCCTCCCCCAGCGATGCCAACAGCAGCGGGACCGCCAACCGGATCCCGGACGAAAGAGTGGCCACGATAACCGTGGCGCTGAATATGTCAGCCATGGTCGTCATCCTCTCCGGATGGGGGCGAGTTGGATTCGCCGCCTTCGGACACCGCGGTGGCTATCGAAGAGACGCTCTGCTCCTCTCGCTCCTTCAGTTGGCGGCGGTACCGGTCCAGGCTTACCACGAACAGGACAACCAGCCCGTTGAGCGCCAGCACCAGGGCGGTGGGGACCTGCGCCGCTCTCTGCAGGGCTATGGCGCCCACCAGCAATCCTCCGAACAGGAACGATGAGGGAATTGTCCACAGGGGGTGCAGTCCACCGAAGAGGGCGGTCACTATGCCGTTGAACCCCGCACTCCCGGTGAATCCGATGGTGCTGCCGTCGGTCACCATCCGGTGTCCCTCGGAGCCCAGCACCAGGATGGCTCCCGCCAGCCCGGACATCGCTCCGCTCAGGGTCAGCGCCCACACCACGTTCCTCTCCACCGACATCCCCGCATAGCGGGCGGCGTCGGCGGAGAGTCCCACGGCCCGCAGTCGGTAGCCGGAGGTGGTCCGCCACAACAGCAGATAGACCAGGACGGCTGCCGCCACCGCGATGACGGGTCCTATGTGAAGTCGTCCGCCTTCCACGAACAGCGGCAGGTCGGTGCTCTCGGGCAGCCGGGCGGTCTGGGGGATCCGGGTGCCCCGCTCAATCTCCATCGGATCGATGAGAGGGTCTCGGAGCAGCCAGTTCATAGCCTGGACCGCCACCACGTTGAGCATGATGGTGCTCAGGATCTCGTTGACCCCGAAGTACGCTTTCAGGGCTCCGGGGATGGCGCCCCAGACAGCGCCTCCCGCCACTCCGGCCGCCAGCGCCAGGGGTAGCGCCGCCCAGGCCGGCACATCCGTCATGCCCAAGGCTGTGATAGTGGAGGCCAGCGCACCGGCCACCATCTGCCCTTCTCCTCCGATGTTGATCACATTTGCCCGGAAGGCGATGGTGATCCCCACTCCCACGAGGAGGAGGGGAGTCGACTTCAGGGCGGTCTCCACCAGGGCGCCCGAGCTTCCGAACGCGCCCTTGGCCATCGCCCAGAAGCCGGTGAAGGGATTGGCGCCCAACGCGGCCAGCATGATCGCTCCGATGGCAAACGCCCCCAGCACGGCCAGCACAGGAACGCTGTAGGACAGGAGGTGGGTACCCAGCCGAGAACGCCGCACCGCGGCCTCCGAGGGTTCCCGGCTGCTCATCCGTCTCTACCTTCTGACGCCTGGGGACGAGTTCTGCGAACAAGCCATGTTGGCAAGGGTGTTTTGCACTGTTGCTTCACCATAGGTACCTAATCGCCGCGAATAGCGTTCAGATAGTTGTAAATGGTAATTCGGCTGACCCCCATCGCCTCGGCCACGGTCTCCACCGACTTGCGGATCAGGAAGACCCCTTGTTCGTCGAGAATACG
>CBDEUZ010000003.1:0-2816 GCA_965243495.1 Dehalococcoidia bacterium
TGGTATTTCACTGTGTTTCCTTTCTCTGATATGTGACCTTGCGGCCTTCCGTGACTTTCACGATTCCGTACTCGTCGAAGAAGGCCTGCCGATCCTCCTCCGACCACTGCTGATAGACGGTGGTCTTGTTGAACTCCACGCCGGACATCGGGAGTCTGGCCAGGAACGTCTCCTTCGCCTTCTCCCTCCGGCGCGCCCTGTCGGCCGCTATCTCTCGCTTGACGTGCACGTTCTCGGCCTCCAGGCGTGCGGCATCCACGGCATCCAGGCGGGCCTTCTCCGAGGACAGCAGGACCCGGTGCGATTCCTGGAGGATGCGCACGGCGTCCTTGACGTACCGGAGCTTGACTGTGACGCGTCCGTCTCTCATCTTCGCCCCGTCCATCCGGGCCAGCATCGCGGCCAGCCGGGCTGTCTGAGTAGTCGTGTGGCCCGCGCTGTTGCGTGGCACGAAAGACAGGAACTCCACCACGTCCGCCTCCTTCGATACCTTGCATCCATGACGTATCCAACTGTCCAGCGACGCCAGATAGCGGGTGGCCGACTTGCTGAACCGGATGATGCCGCGGTATTGATTGAGCTTCTTGACCGGCAGCCATTCCCGGACCTTGAATCTCATCGCGGGCTCGCGCGCCCCGGTCGGCTTGCTGAGCGGCAACGCGTCAAGGAAGATCATGCGCTCCTTGAACCCTTCGGGAGTGTCGTTCACGTAGCGTGAGATCGAAGATGTAGGCACACAGGCCCCCAGGGACAGGGAGTACGTGCGGCCTTGGAGGGAGAACCGGCCGTCCTTGTTGCCGACCACGTGCTGGATGTCCGCGCTGTAGAAGGTCTGTTGCAGTGTGGTCAGCAAGGCGTACTCGCGTGCGGAGCGTGCCAGCAGGATGTCCGGCTCGTCGAAGTAGGCCATCCGGCGGTAGCCGGTTATGGCGGGACAATACGTCGTCCGGGTCTTGCCTGTCGGCTTCGCTCTGACCATGATGGGCTGCGACGACGAAGCCTCGCCCTCGAACAGGGACCATACGCCGTTTTTCGTCGTGGGCGTCGCACGGGACAGCCTGGACACGCCCTGCGACTCATGGAATGTGTCGAACTTGGACCGCGAGAGCTCCTTGCCGTGATCCCGAGCATTGACCGGGATCACCGGCGGCAGCGGCCCCACGGTCAGATTCTGCTCTGCCACAGCCTGGAATGCGGCATCGAATGTGGCCGACTTGCCCGCTCCCGACGGCCCCACGAGCGTGAGCCACAGGGCCACGGGAGCGGGCCGGTGCGCTGTTCCCCAGGGTTCGAGATGGATACGGTGGTCGGTCGCGACCGCCAGCGCGGAGGCCAGCGCTGTGATCATCGCCCATGGGTTGTACTCATTGGAGATGCAGTAGCGGAAGATTGACCGGTAGACGGGGGACTGACCCCAGAAGTACGCATCGTCGCCTATGGAGTCGTCGTCAGGCAGGCGGAGCTTGTCGAACCCGTCCTGGATGATGCCCTCCATCTTCCGGACGGTCTCAGAGTCCGCACCGTTCCGCTCCGCGTGCTGGCGCATACGCGCCAGTTGACGGTCGCGCCGGTCCCGGTCGCCCGTCATCCGCCACAGATTCCCTATAGCCATGCAGGCCTTGTAGGACTGATTGTCCCGGTTGCCCTCCTTCGTGCGGGCGAACGTGAAGATCGCCATGGACGCCACGCCTTTCGCCTTGTCGATCTCCGCCTTGGAGAACTTGTAGCCGGGCGGGACATCGCGGAATTTCCGCTTAGGGCGGATGAGCAGATGGAAGAGGTCCTCGGGGAGCGACGGCAGTGACTGTCCGGTGTAGCCGCGAAGGTCGCGGTACTGCGTGCCACCCGTCTTGGGGTTCCGGCTGCCGGGCATGATCGCGTACCGGTGTCCCCGGTGGAGTATGTCCACACAAGGGATGCCGGACGGGCTGTACTCGGACACCAACTCATGGACTTCCGGGTCGTAGAGCTTGGGGAGCCGGAACCAGTAGTGGCCGCTGTAGGGCGACTTCTTGCGCCGCGACGAGACGTGCAGAGGCGACTTGTCCAGGCCGTAGTTGTGGATGAACTGTGCTGAGACTTCGGCTGCCTCGGAGTTGCGATGGGCATCCACGTCGATCACGACCAACTCGTCCGCCACCCTCAGGCCCCAGTTGCCACCCTTGTCCACATGCGCTTGCACATCCTTCCATGTGCACACGACTGCAGCCTCGTGTCCTGTAGTGCCTTTAGGCGGCGGGGTCTTGCGGCCGGCGGGGATAGGGAGCGGATCGCCCAGACCCTTGTATCGCGTGATGTCCATTCGGGGTTCCTTTCGGTTGGGTACTTACAGTATAGTACATATTTGTGCTCCCCTATAGGAGTGTGAATCTGACAAATAGCAATGAGCATAGAAGAAAGGAAGAAAAAGTCCTCTCTCGCGTTAAAGACGGATCGTCACACTTGCATGGGCCTCGCCAATAGGTACGTAATATAGATAGCGGTAGGCTTGTGGTCGCGGGGCCGCGGGAGCACGGGGCTCAGGGTTATTGGTACATCCACCGCGGCCCCGCCCCGCGCTAGACTGTGGGCAGCGGGGCGTCACGGGTTCCAAGTAAGCAACAGGCTTCGGGGTGTGTGGCCCGTGGCCCCCCGCTCCCAGAGACGTGACCCGCGGCGATACTGCTATTACTACTTACTAGACTGTGACCGGCGGGGCGCCACGGGTTCAAAGTAAACAACAGACTTCAGGGTTGTGTCGCCCGTGGCCCCCGCCCCTTCCGGTGGGGGTCCCGCGTTGGAGATGCGAGGCTAGGATCGGGAGCGGCCGCGGGCAG
>CBDEUZ010000004.1:0-48898 GCA_965243495.1 Dehalococcoidia bacterium
TGTCTCCGAAACCCTTTCTGTCCGCAATGTCCTGCAACATTGGCATCACGTCTTCCCAGAGCCAGTCAATGATCGCGCCAGAAATCTCCTTCTCGTGCTCGCGACCAGTGCCAGCAGCCATTGGCAACAGGCTTTTCCATGTCGACGAATTGCGCAGATCATGCGGCATCTTGTCCTGAACCCTGATGATCCATTGGCCCATGACGTAGCTCATGCACGGCGGAATTTCGTCAGTCAGTTCCCCGCTTATGGCAAGGTTGATCGCGGCAATCGAGCAAGCCGCCTCTTTCGTCCCCAGACCTACAGGCAACTCCACCTTTTCGAGATACGCCTTCAGGCTGTCCCTCATTTCCTGCGTGAATTCCATGTGTCATTCTCCTTTCCTGTCTCCGATCACCAACCTTGCACACTTGATCCCGATTGTCAACCACAAACTTAGGTCAACAAGGCTGTCCTAACCCGTCAAGGCCAAAAGATGCGCTGGCTCTTGACGGATGTGTCCCAGACGTGTATCATCATCTTCGATTTATCGATGAGATGATGATACACGTTAGGGACCATCAACGACAACAGCCGCTTGACAGGCCATAGCTTGCAGAAAACCCCTTGTTTTCCTGATAATTTCCAACATGACCAAGCCTCTGACAGGAAACGGCGCAACTGCGTAGCAGGCGCTTCGCGCACTACTCGCTGAAGCGAGTGCGCTACGCACCTGCCACTTGTGCGCCTTCCAAAAAAAAAAGCCCCTGGCGCACCAGGGGCTTCCCCATGACTTACGCGAATGGCCAATGTCAACCTTGGCGTTCGCGCTCTTCGCGGCTATGGCGTGCCTCGGTCAGCACCTTGTCCAGTTCGGGGAACATGATGCACCACTGGTCAACAATGAAGCACTAGAACGTCACTCGCACCAGCATGTTGCCATTGTCCAAAAGGACAACATCAGTCTCACGCAGCATGTCATCCACGAGGACGTTTTCAAGCCACATGCACCCGTAGTCGCCTTCAAAATCGTCCGAAGTGGCCTCTTGCCCTTCGTCGGCAAAGCCCATCTCGTGCGCCCAATCCTCGAAAGACTGTGAAGCAAGGTAACCATATTCATTGTTCAAGTCTTCGATGCTGTCATACTCATGCCAATCCATGGACAAGGCCACCGTGTCCAGTTCCCAGTTTTCATTTTCGTAGATGTCGTTCAGATCATTGAACAGGTATTCGGCGGCTTCATAGCTGAACGCAGAAGCGGATCGCGCGAATTCGTCCAGTGATAAGGTTTTTACGATAGGCATTGTGTTCTCCTTGGTTAGCGTTGCCATGCGATGCTGCATGAGAAGGCGCACCATAGGCAAGGTGCGCCTATCCAATGAAGCATTAAGTGGTGTCAATGCTTTGTGCCCTGGTTGCTTCATAGTGTCTGCACTGGAACATGGCCTTGCTTGAGCTTTGGCAGTCCATCATCGTGTTGTCTCCTGTAGCGTGATTTGTCATTAGCAGATCGTGGCCGATTGTCAATCGGGAATGCAATCTTCGTTCAGATCGGAGCAAACTTCGTTCAGATCGGAGCAAACACGCTCAATCCAATTCTCGAAAGCCTCTTGTGCGCTTTCCATTTCCTCGATCACTGGTGCGGGGAGCACGTCCATTGCCGCGTCCATGGTCATTCTCTTGCCTCCTTGTGTGGCTTGCCATCATCAGGCGACTGGTAGCCAGTCAGTCGCGACACGCCTATTGCTAGGCGTGTTTCGGCATGTGTCAGATTGCGAATGTCCTGTTGTTCAGATAGCTTGTAACGGCCATCACGCGATCAAGTGTGAGGTTTTCGCCCAGGCACTGGAGTTGTTGCTTGGCGGCTTTCATGTAGCGGTCCATCGCGTCTACATTGCTTTCCCATTCGCTTGAGAAGTCTTCCCGAACAAGTGGCCTTGGCAGTGCTTCCACAACAGCCATTATTCCGCCGTCATCAGTGAAGACCGCTTCCAGCGCGCCATCAAGCAAGAAGCAGTCAATGACAAGCTCGCACCATTCGTCGCGCATTTCATCCCACTTCGCGGTTTCCTCTACGGGATCGCACAATCTTTCTTCAAGGTATTCCTCTGGTGCGCCATGGTCGAAAAGCCATGAATTCAGATCAGTCATGCCGATGAATTCGGCGGCTTCACCAATGCTTGGGAATGTGATTGTCAGGGTTTTCATTGTGTTGTCTCCTTGGTTAGCGGGTTCCATGCGATGCTGCATGAGAGGACGCACCATAGGCAAGGTGCGTCCATCCAATGAAGCATCAGGCAGCATAGTCCTGGTGCCAGATACGCCATGCCATCGCGTCCACCTTGGCAAGCGTGAGGTTCTCCCTCTCTTGTCTCCTTGGGTTGAGGGTTCTACAGGTTGGCAATCCAGCATGTGCCAAAAGGTTTCTTGCGCAACTCACGCAGGATCTTTTCGGCTTCCGCGAAGGTCTCGGCAGCGGCAACTCGACGGGGTTCGTCGGTTCCAGGGCAGATGTCCTATCAACGCTCCAATCCTCCTGCACGCGAGGCAAGCCAAGGTGCGCCTTGCACCCCAAAGGTGCGCCTGGTCACGCCTTGGCAAGCCTTGCCCGTGCCTTGGCTTGCTCCTGGCAATCGCCTGGTGAATTAGGTCAGCCTTGCTTACCTATTGTTCCTGGCAATCGCCTGGAGCACCTAGCCTAGCCTCATGCAAGAGCGTAGCCACTGGTGCGCCTGGTCACGCCTTGCTCATGGCTGGGCATTCCTCAAGCTTGCATTGGTCCAAGGTGCGCCCAGTGGGGTTGAGGCACTCCTTGCATGGCCTTGGGGTCGCTAGGCAAATTCAGGTGTGCAGCGGTTTCCACAGGTTGGACTTTCGGGGGTGCCGGGGGGCCTCGGTCGCCAGGGGCCTTTCGGATATAGAATGTTGAAAAACCAAATAAAATTCCGATTTATCCGCCTTTCATCCACGCCTAACCCCGCCAAAGGACTCCCAGAGGAAAATCATTGACGGGTCAATCGCAAAGAAAAAAAATTGAAAAAAGCACGATTTTGGTTGACAATGACCCCATGATGTGGCATGTTGCTGATCGCGGAGGTTGACGCGATCCTTTCCGTCTCCTTGGTGTGCGTCCCTCCGCAAACAGTAATACCGCCGAAGGCGTCAAGGGCCGGAGGCACGAAGACCCGTTCGGCGGACGGCAGAACCTTGACAGGGCAGATGCGAAAGTCACCGGACATCCCTTCCTCGGCAGGTGTTGTCCTACGGGGAAGGGGTTCGCAAGGAGACGACGAGTTATGGGGCGAGCGGAGGAAATTCCCGTGGCCCCGCCAAAATCCGGCGGTTCGTGGTTGGACTGCTGGCCAAAGGGAGCCTCCCCCTCCTGATGCGCGTTGGGGACAACCATGGGGGAGGCTCCCCCAATCATGGAAGGAGACACCATGGACGACACCAGGAAACCCGAACACTATAGATGGCACCCGGAAGGCATCGAGTGCATGGATGTGGTGAAGCACATGCCGTTCCTGCGGGGCAACGCCGTGAAGTATCTCTGGCGGGCCGGACGCAAGGGCGACGGCAAGAACCCGGCGAAGCCGTGTCACGCTGTGCGGGACCTGCGCAAGGCCATCCGCTGCATTGAGGAGGAGATCGAGATGATCCTCCAGGCTGACAACCCGGAACTCACGATTGACCAGATCATGGGACTGGCACGGAGAGACTTGACGTGACCCCGCACGAGAGAATGATGAAGGCGACACGGGAAGCCGAGGAGCGGCACAGGAAGGTCCTGACGATCCTGGGCGGGACGATGCTTGCCTGCGTCCTGCTGGCAGCCTGCGGGAGCGTGGCCTCGACATACTGGCTGGCTGCGCTGTGATTGAGGTGGCTCAAGCTGTTGCAGTCATTGCTTTTCTTCTGGCGACAGTAGGGTTTCCCTTGCTTGCGGCGATGACGGACTGATGGCCAGGCGCAAGAAGCGTTCCTTCAATGCCCCCGGCGTGGTTCAGACGCTGCCCGAGGCGAAGGAGCGCGACCTCACCGACCTGGAGTGGATGGCCATAAACCATTACTTCTCGCCGGAGGTGAACTACAGCAGGCGCGAAGCGGTCAGGCGGGCCGGGGGCAGTCCCGGCAGCGCCTCCGCCATGTTCAAGCGTCCCGAGGTCATTGCGGAGGTTGACAGGCGAAGGGCCGAGCTTGCCCGCAAGTTCGACATCGGGGCGGCTGACGTGGTGAAGGAGATGGCCAAGCTCGCCTTCTTCAATGTCGGGGACTACCTGAACGAGGACGGATCGCTTGACGTGGACGGCATGGACCGGGACAACCTGGCCGCGCTGACAGGGCTTGACATTGATGAGACGATAGGCGATGATGGCCAGGTGACAAGGAGGAAATACCGGCTGAAGGCGAACAAGCTGGAGGCCCTGGAGAAGCTGATGAAGAACCTCGGGCTTCTCAACACGCAGGTCGATGTCAACGTGAAGACGGACCTTGCGCAGCAGATAATTGAGGCGCGGCATCGCATTCGTGCCGAAGCGGAGGAAGAGGCGAAGATCGTTGGGGAAAGTGCATGAACTGCGCCTCGTGCGGAGTCGAGTTCAATCCATGTCACACGGGGACGGAGAAATACTGCGCCCCGTGTGACGCAAGGCTTGCAGGTCAGCGAGAGACTGACCGGAAAAGGAAGATGAAGAGGAGGGCCTACGACAGGCAGCCGCACCGTCGCGAGGCGGAGAGGGAAAGAAACAGGAAGAGACGTGAGAGAGAGAGGGTGAACAACTGATGCTGGACGAAGCCAGAAAAAGAGCAAGAGCGCTGTTCCTGCGCATGGGGGGAAAGGCGCACCTGGTTGACGAAGCCGAGAGAAAGGCAAAACGAAAGCAGGAAGTGCAGGAAGAGTCTAAGCGCCTTGGCGAGGAATACGCCAAGACCGGGGGGCTTCCGGGAAAGGCCCCGGGACCCGTTGAGGCAATCGGAATGGCAGAACTGCCCGAGCCGAGGTTCAAGGGATACGTGATTGGGGACCTGATGACAAAAGCCCGGATGGACGCTTTTGAGCGAAGGGATTTCGACCACTATCATCATCTGCGTTCGGAAGAGGATTTCCTTCTTCTTGGACAGACGCCCCGTGATCCCGTAAATCCTGCCGTAATCGTTCAGGTGGAGGCAAGATATGAAGGCATCCGCCTTGAAGGTTGCCGAACGGAAGTGGAAAGAAAACCCAGATGAGAGCAAGGTATTGGGCGATTGTCGTGCTGCTGTTCGTGTGGCCGCTGCTGGCCGCGTGCGCAGTGGTGGAATTTTCTTCGGGAGGCTGGCTGGCCAAGGTGGCACCGTTCCCGGAGACGGAAGGCATTGAGGAGGTCTTGCTTGACGATCCTCCTGTGACCATGGAGAGGCCGAAGCTGCGACCGAAGGTTGAGTCGGAATGTCCGTGAAGAATAAGAAAAGGAAGGCCAAGCCGAAGAATAAGCTGCCCCCGGCGGTGAACCGCAGGGACGCTACCGGGCAGCTTGGAGCGAAGAAGAAAATGGTAGGAGAATGAGATGAACTGTTGCGTTGTGAGAGACATTGCTGCTGCAATTTTGCTGGAGAAAGCCAATGAAATCCTTGCGGGGGAGTCGGGCTGATGGGGCAGGGAGCATTGGCCCATCTGACGCCGAAGGAGATCAGCGACTGCGAGGCCCTGATCGCCCGACACGAGGGCAAGAGGTCGAAGCCGTATCTGTGCACCGCCGACAAGATCACCATTGGCATCGGGCGCAATCTTGAGGACAAAGGGCTGAACGACGAGGAGATCAGCTTCCTGTTCAAGCGCGACTGCGCTGACGCCCTGCATGACGCGGCTCGGCTGTTCGCGTCCTTCGGGGCCTTGGACAGCGCGAGGAAGATCGCCTTGGTTGACATGGCGTTCAACCTTGGCTACAATCGCCTCTCGCGGTTCGAGAACATGCGGGCTGCCATCGATATGAACGACTGGAACGAGGCTGCGAACCAGGCCATGGACAGCCGCTGGTATCGGCAGGTCGGCACTCGCGGCAAGCGCATCGTGGAGATGCTGCGAACAGGAAGGATGCCAGAATGAGATCAGCGTGGGTGATCGTCCGGGAGCAGGACGGCGAATGGCGCTACGCCAAGTGGAAGAACAACCGCATCTACTGGGACAAGGACCCGGAGGATGCCACGCTCTACTGGACGAAGGAAGAGGCGGAGAATATCGTGGAGAACTACGAAAGCTCCCGGTGGTCGAAGCACGACCTGGCCGTCATCGAGATTTGACGCATGAGCAAGGCGGGCAACAGCCCCATGGGCATCCTCGCAGAGGACCTTGCCCGCCTTGCCGACGATCCCCTTGGGTTCGTCATGTGGGCATACCCATGGGACACGGACCTCTCGATACAGATGGTAGAGCTTCCTCCCGAATACCGGGACCGCTTCTCCTGCACGTATGGCCCGGACAGGTGGGTGTGTGAATACCTTGATGACTGGGGCAAGGAGATCAGGAAGAGGAATTTTGACGGGCGCACTCCGGTTGACCCCATACAGATGTCCACCGCCTCCGGCCACGGGATAGGCAAGACGTGCACTTCCGCTTTCATCATCCAGTTCATCATGGCCACCCGGCCCTTCAGCCAGGGCACGGTCACGGCCACCGTTGAGCCGCAGCTTCGCACCAAGACCTGGGCCGAGCTTGGCAAGTGGCACAAGCGGTCTATCCTCAAGGACATATTCGCCATCCAGTCGTCACGGGGGGCGCTCCTGTATTACCACCCGGACTACAAGGAAGAGTGGTTCGCGCAAGGCATCACCTGCCGGGAGGAGAACTCGGAGAGCTTCGCGGGGCAACACGCAGCCAACTCTACCTCATGGTATCTGTTTGACGAAGCGTCCGGCGTTCCCGACAAGATATGGGAGGTGCGGCTCGGGGGCCTGACGGACGGCGAGCCGATGACCCATGACTTCGGCAACCCGACGAAGAACACCGGGGTCTTCTTCGAGAACATGCAGGGGCGCTTCAAGCACCGCTACATTCGTCGCCACATCGACAGCCGGAGCGTGGCCATAACCAACAAGGAGATGACCTCCCGGCTGATTGAGGACCACGGCATCGACAGTGATGTAGTCAAGGTCCGGGTGCTTGGCCAGTTCCCAGCCTTCGGCACCATGCAGTTCATCCCCACCGATGCCGTCATGGCCTGCATGACCATGCCGGACGTTCAGACGGACATGAACTCCCCGCTCGTGCTTGGGGTGGACGTGGCCCGCTACGGGGACGACGAAAGCGTGATCTATCCACGGATCGGCAGGGATGCCCGTTCCAATCCTCCCCGCAGGCTGCGAGACCCGAACACCATCACCATCGCCACCAACGTCATAGAGATGATCGAGGAGTTCCGTGCGGTAGGCATCGAGTATTCCGAGATTTTCATTGACGGGACGGGAGGCTACGGAGGCGGGGTGGCGGACTACCTGCGCTCTGCCGGGTATCACTGCATAGAGGTCGGGTTCGGCATGAAGTCGCCGGACCCCAAGTATCGCTACGTGGCCGACTACATCTGGGGCAAGCTGCGGGATGCCATTGCGGCAGGGCTGTGCCTGCCCCGGACGGGGGGAGGTGTGGGAACCACGGCCCTAGTCAGCCAAGAAGACCTGGCCATTGACGCGGGATTGATGAAGGACCCCTTGGCCACGGACCTGTTTCAGCAGTTGACAGGGCGGGAGTTTTCTTATACACTGCAAGGCAACAAGATACACCTTGAACCCAAGGCTGACATGAAATCCCGGCTTTGCAGCCCGGACCTCGTTGACGCCCTGGCGTTGACCTACACCATGCCCGTGCACCCGAAGTTCCTGGTGCAGAACCAGAAAGGGCAGTTTGCGAAACATGAATACGATCCGTATTCAGAGGAGAACATGCAGTGACAGGAGACATTCACACAGTTCCGCCAAGGGGAAGGATTGTTGTCAGGGGTTATGACTTGACGGGTCTGCCCCCGAACGGGCCGGAGTGGCGTGAATTGCGCAACGCCTTTGTCAGGGATATGCTGCCGGATGATGATGCCCGCGCCTTGGTCATGGACTGGAGCGACATCATTGACTGGTTTGACGACATCATTGACGGAGACCGTCAGAGAACAGAGGAAGACGCCATCAGGATCATGTGGGAGGCGGTTGTGAACATTCCGCGCAATCCCTTCTTTCACAGGTGGCACCAGGAGCTTGTGCCCCTGATGAATGCCACCATGAATACCTGGATCATGGCAAACCACATTGAGCGCAACGGGGGCAACATGGAACTTGCCTACGGGTTGCGATACACCATGCACACTATGGTCATGGCCGTGGTGGAGATCACGAGGGGCAGGGAGTTCATGCTTGACATCATGCCGGACTTCTATACGTTCTTCAATTATGACAATTACCCGGACTGGCTTGCCAGTGTGGGCGACAGGAGGGAAAAGACATGAGCGTTGGTGGTGGTGGATCAAGCGGCAGTTCTGGCGGAGACGGTGGAGGTTCCCAAAGCAACAGGGAACTTCGTGAAAAGGGTTACAATTGGGGCGAAATCCATAGTGGCGCGGCCCGAAACGAGGAACACGCAAAAGCCATTGAGTCTGGTGAAAGAGACCTTAGCGGAAATGCTATGCACCGAGTGGGCAAGGCCTTCAACGAGAAAATTTCAGGTTCCATGTCCTGGGACGAGTATCAGCAGAAGACCGCCGATACCATACGCAGGAATTTTGAGAACAGACAGCAGGATAGTGACAGCGACAACTCTTACCAATCTGAACCGAAGCCTGAACCGGAGGAAGAGAGCGTTCTTGACGAGATGCCGACCGTGAACGAGGACGTTGACGGGCCTACCCTCGGGGGAGGGAGTTCTTCCTCTGCCGAAGCCGAGGAGGAAATTCCGATCAATGACGAACCCATTGGCGGTTTCACTGCCCATGACGGGGGCAACGGTGACATCGTTCGGGACCAGCCGCAGGAATATGCCGACCTTGCGAACAGGATCAAGGACCCCGGCATTTACAGCCAAGCCGCGGCCACGCAGGTTGCCGCCACCCAGAACCAGGAGGCCATCGGCCAGCAGAACCAAAGCAGCGGCTACGAGTCCTCGCTGATTTCGGAGAACCCGGAGACGGGGGCTGCCGGACTTGGTGACACGGACGCCGAACGCAGGGCAAGAAAGCAGCTTCTGGGAGGCTGACGAATGCCCATAACCATCAATGAGAACGTAGGGTCCAAGACCTTCAAGCAGCACCTCGAACATATGCGAGGCGCTTTGAGGGAGTCCCGCACGTCGTTCGAGTCGCAGTGGATGGATATTGGGAAGTTCATCGCTCCCCGGCGTCCCCGCTTCAACACCAAGTATAACGACAACGACAGGGGCACCCGGCAGTGGAACGCGATCATCAACAACATCGCTACCATTGCGCTGCGGATCGCCGTGTCCGGCATGTTTGCAGGCAACATGTCCCCGGCCCGTCCGTGGATGACACTGGCCCACGAGGACGAGGAACTGATGGAGCGAGAGGACGTGAAGCTCTGGCTTCATGCCATCGACCAGAAAATACTGTCCGTGTTTCGGCATTCCAACTTCTACAAGACGGCACCCGAGGTGTTGCGGGACCTGCTGGCCTTCGGCACGTCAGCCATGACGCACGTCGATGACCCGGCCACGCTGGCCCGCTTCTACTCTCACCCGATTGGCAGCTACTTCCTCGGGCTGGACGACAAGCTGGAAGTCAATCAGATGATCCGCGAGTTTGTCCTGAAGGTTGACCAGTGCGTTGCCAAGTTTGGGGAAGATAACGTGTCACCGAGGGTGAAGGCGGCATACGATCAGGGCAATTACCAGCAAGAGGTGGGCATAGTCTGTGTTCTTGGCCCGAACCCGATCCCGGATGCCAGTGCCTTCTGGCGTGGCAAGCCGTGGACCGCGTTCTACTACGAGGCGGGGATCGGGGGCCAGCGTGGCCCATACAGTGCTTATGGCGGGTCGTCCATGTCGGCCACGGACCCTCACTTTGCCGCAGCCATGGGATACTTCGAGAAGCCCTTCTACGCCCCGCGCTGGACGGTGGAGGGCGAGGACACCTACGCCACCGAGTGTCCCGGCATGATCGCCTTGGGTGACATCAAGCAGCTTCAGACGCAGGAGCGGCGCAAGGCGCAGGCAATCGACAAGCAGACCAACCCGCCCTTGCAGGCACCTCCGACGGTGCAGAACCAGGGTGTCAACTCATTGCCTGGGGGCGTGACCTTCCTCCAGACGGGGCAGGAACAGGGAGGGGGCATACGAACGCTCTACGAGGTCAACCTGAACATCCAGGACCTGCGGCTCGACATGGACGCGGTTGAGCAGCGGATCAAGAGCGCCTTCTTCGTGGACCTGTTCCTTGCCATCACCGAGATGGAAGGGGTTCAGCCCCGCAACGAATACGAGCTTGTCAACCGCAACGATGAGAAGCTCCTCCAGCTTGGCCCGGTCCTCCAGCAGGTGCAGGGAGAGTTCCTGTCACCCGTGGTGGACCGCGTGTTCAACCAGCTTGTCCGTGCCGACGAGTTGAGCGGAGGAGAGTTGCTGCCTCCCCCTCCCGAGGTGTTGCAGGACCAGGCTCTTGAGGTGCGTTACATCTCGTCCCTGGCGCAGGCCCAGAGAGCCGTGGCCACGCAGGGGATCGACAGGACCCTTGACTTTGCTATGCGGGCGGCGCAGATCAGTCCATCCGCCCCGCAGAAGCTGAACACCGACTGGATGGTGGAGGAGTATGCGCGAGTAACGGGCGTTTCGCCCAAGGCAGTCGTGCCGGACGAAGTGCTGGCGGAACAGCGACGGAAGGAACAGGAGATGCAGCAGCAGATGCTTGAGGCGGAACTCGCGCAGCAGGCGACCGGTGCTGTCAAGAACGCGGCTGATGCAGAGGCCGCACTCAAGGAGGAATGATGGAAGACTTGATTGATGAAAACGTCACCCCGGTAATGCCTGACCTTGACGTGTATGACGCGGGCGATCCTGCCGATGTCGAGGAGATGAGTCAGGCTGCCAAGCGGCAGACCGAATACGACAGGAAAATGTGGGATGTCGTGCTTGACAGCCGTGCGGGGCGCTACGTCCTGTATGACATCCTGTCCAACATGGCGCGACCTTTCGAGACATCGGCCCGTGTCGATAACGTGAACCTCACCTTCTTCCGCGAGGGAGAGCGCAACATCGGCCAACAGATCGTGGCCAAGGTGGGCTTCGAGAACCTGCAACGAATGAATGAGGAGGCAGAGAATGTCTGACGAACCAGCCCCGGTGCCCGAGTCAAGTTCGGCTCCAGCACCAGACCCGGCACCCGAGTCAAGTCCGGCTCCAGCACCAGACCCGGCACCCGAGTCAAGTCCGGCTCCAGCACCAGCCCCGGTACCCGAGCCAAGTCCGGCTTCGGGAGGAGCGCCTGAAGCATATGAGGCGTTCAATCTGCCCGAGGGTGTCAAGCTGGAAGGCGAGGCCCTGGAGAAGGCCCATGCGTGGGCGAAGCAGCACAACTTTTCGCAGGAGCAGGCGCAGGCCGTCCTTGACGAGATGACCCGTGCCGTGGGCGAGGCTCACGAACAGGCAAATTCCACCAGCGAGCAAGCCCGCTCCGAGCAGGCCAAGGAGTGGATTGACCAGATCAAGGCCGATCCGGTCATCGGCGGGGACAACTTCGATACCACGGTGAAACATGCCAACGCCGCCGTGGCGCAGCTTGGCAAGCTGGAAGCCGTGATGGGCGAGAACGGCCAGCCCGTCATGGACGCAAGCGGCAAGCCCCAGCAGAAGAACGACCTTGCCGTGGCCCTCCGTTCCACCGGAGCGGCCAACAATCCGGCGGTCGTTCGGGCGTTGGCAGGGCTTGGCAAGCTGATGCAGGAAGGCGGCTACATTGGGGGGAGTTCCCGTGGAAGCAATGTTCCCGCTGCCCAGAAGATGTTTGCCAAGTCCAACATGAACCCTTGACGGGTTATTGACAAGGACCTCCCCACAGGGTAATATGTGGGGAGGTGCACCCCGTGTGTCGGGTGTGTGAAGTGTTTTGAGTAACGAGTGTGAGGTTTTGACATGGCCATTACGGCTGCAACACACCCGACCCTGCTTGATGTTGCGAACTTGCAGGACCCGGACGGCACCACGTCTGACGTGGTTGAAATTCTTGCGCAACAGAACGAGATGATCATGGACGCGGTGGTCTACCCGTCCAATGAACCCAACAGCCATCGGCATGTTGTCCGGTCGGGTCTTCCGCAGGGCGCGTGGCGAGGCTACAACCAGGGTGTCCAGCCCAGCAAGTCCAAGACGGTATCGGCCCGCTCGACCATCGGCAACTACGAGAACTATGCCGAGGTTGACCGCGATCTTGCCAACCTGAACGGGAACTCCGCTGAATGGCGTCTCCAGCAGGAAACTCCGTTCATGGAGGAGATGACCCAGACGATGCAGAAGCAGTTGATCTTCGGCGACGAGTCCAACTCGGGCGAGGAGAACGGCTTCACGGGCTTCTACAAGCACTATGCCGATGGCCGGACTTCCGTTGCGGAAAGCGCGGACAACGTCATCAACTTCAACGGCGTTTCCAATCCGGCTGCCGGGGTGAACTACCAGTCTGTCCTGCTTGTGTGCTGGGACCCGATGTGCACGTTCGGCATCTATCCGAAAGGCACCAAGGCGGGCCTTCAGGTCACCGACAAGGGCGAAGTCACCATTGAGGATGCAGACGGCAGCGGTGGCCGCATGGAAGCCTACCGGACGCACTACAAGTGGCAGATGGGTCTGGTGGTCCGCGACTGGCGCTACAACGTCCGCATCGCCAACGTCAAGAAGGCCAAGGACATCACGACTAATGCTGATCGAGAAAAGCTGCTCGACCTCATGTTCGAGGCGCTGAACCTGCTGCCCACAGAGAAGGGACGCTGCGCTTTCTACATGTCGCGTGACATTCGCACCCGCCTGTATCAGGGCATTGCCGACAAGGTGGCGCAATCGACCCTCACCATCGATCAGGTGAGCGGCGTTCGCACCATGGCTTTCCACGGTGTTCCGATCCGGCGCGTCGATGCCATGGCCGCCTTAGAAGACCGGGTGCTGTTCTCGTAATGGCATACAAGGGAACCAGGAAGGGGGGCTGCAAGCCCCCCGTCAAGAGGAAAAAAGGAGGGGCCTATGGCTCTGCATGACACGCTGCTGGATGCCAGCGGCATCAATATCAACGGATCGACTTCGGATGTGGGGCCATCCATTGACCTTGGCCACGCGGGATACAAGCCTTCGGTAGGCATGGACAGCATCCAGCCCATGATTGCCGAGATCGAGATCACTACCGCTGGCGGTGGCAACGGGACTGTTCAGCTTGAACTGCGAACGGGCAATTCCGGGGGTTCCGGTGGCGTCTCTTCGGGAGTGGAAACCGTGGGTGTCATCTTTTCCCCGCAAACAGGTTCCAGCCTTACCAAGGGCAAGAAGTTCCGCATGGTGATCCCGCCTTACGCGAAGCTCAAGCGGCATATCGGTATTCGCCGAGTAGAGGTTGGTTCCGTAACGGGCGCGATTGCAACGCTTCGACTGATTTCTGCTCCGGCTGACTACGAAGCCTACCCGGACGCAGTGAACTAAGGGAAGCTGACAGATGCAGATCATCACAAAGACCGGACTGTTCGTCAACGGGGGGCTTATTCACCGTAAGGAGCCTTGGAAAACTCCGCAGGAGATTGACGACAGCTTGTTCGAGCTTCTCCCGGAAGACCCCGGCGTAATCATCGTCGTGCCTCCGGCAGGCTGGCGCTTCAAGAAGGGGGTGGATGTTGACATGCACCCCACCCGGAAGGACGTGGAACCTGACGTGGCTGACGAGGACGACAAGGAGCCTGCGAAGGAGCCGGAGAAGTCCACTGGCCAGCCCACTCCGGCAGAGGTCAAGGCAGCCAAGGAGCGCCTTGCTTCCGTCAAGAAGGGGTGACCTTCGAGAAGCAGTTTCACCGGGCGGTGATGAAAGCCAAGCGTGGCCAGCGAGCCGCCCGGAGAAAGCAGGGGTTCAAGCCCGCGCCCATGCCAAGGTATGAGCAGGAGGCCGAGGCTCCGAAGCAGGGGTTCAAGCCCGCGCCCATGCCAAGGTATGAGCAGGAGGCCGAGGCTCCGAAGCAGGGGTTCAAGCCCGCGCCCATGCCAAGGTATGAGCAGGAGGCCGAGGCTCCGAAGCAGGGGTTCAAGCCCGCGCCCATGCCAAGGTATGAGCAGGAGGCCGAGGCTCCCGAAGGACAACCAAGGCCGGTGTCTCTGGCCGATCTTGCAGGGTAGGACATGGCCAATTCATCTTTCTCCAAGACAGACCTCGCTAATCTCGCCCTGACCCACATTGGCGAGAAGCTGATTTCAGACATCACCAGCGATCAGAGCATCGAGGCGTCCATCGCCAGCGTGTTCATTGACAACGTGATGTGCTCGGAGATCGAGAACTTCGACTGGTCGTTCGCCCGCAAGACGGCGGCGCTTAGCGCTTCCAGCACCCGAACCACGGACGTTGCCGGAACAGGGTTCGGCAGTTCCTATTCGCTACCCAACGACCTCCTTGTGGTGAGGGCCATCTTCCCGGACGACGACTATGCCGAGTCCGTCCAGGAGAAGGTGCCATACCTCGTCATATCCAAGGGAAGCTCAAAGGTGCTCCTCACGGACGCGTCCAGCCCGAGGCTGCGCTACACGTTCAACCAGACAAGCCTGCCGCAATTTTCCCAAAACCTTGTCATGGCCTGCGGCCACCGCCTCGCAGGCATGATTGCCTACGCACGGACGAAGAAGCAGGACCTGCGGGACGTGCAGTTCAGGCAGGCGGACGTGTATCGTGCGCTGGCCCAGCAGGCTGACATGATGTCCGGGGAGTCTCCGGTGCCGACGCACTCCGTGCCGAACCCCCTCCTGAACCTGGGGCAGGCCCCGGAGCAGCAGTGAGGGGGTCTTGAATGGCTTCCTCTCCCGTAGATATAGCGAACCTCGCCCTTGGGCACGTAGATGGTGGTTTCATCACTAACCTGAACAGCAGCAGTCCCGGGGCTTCCCGCATCCGCGTCTACTATGACACGGCGCGGAAGGTAGAGCTTGAGGCGTTCAACTGGTCGTTTGCCCGCAAGGTTGCGGAACTGGAAGCCTCTGACGACGATGATGCCGTAGACGGTTTCCAGTATGCGTTCAGCCTGCCCCCGGACTTCCTCGTTGCTCGGGGGCTGGCCAATGCTTCTGCCACTGCGTTCGGGGCCGTTCCGTTCTTTAATGCAGACGGGGATTTCTCCGGCATCCAGGCGACGGCAACCAAAAACAAGCCGCCCTATGCCATTTATGGCGACCTGATAATGACCGGGGTTGCCGGGACGGAAGAGAACGATGAAGGGGATACCGTCATCAACCTGATCTACACGTTTGACAACACTGCCGTTGCGGACTATACTTCCAACTTCGTCATGGCCTTGTCACACAGGCTGGCCTCATACATCGCGGCAGACCCCGGCGCGAAGGAGATGCAGACATTGCTTGCTGATCGGCACAGGCTTCTGGCGCAAGGAACGGACGGGAACACGGGCTTCAGCCCAAGGCCGGAGCCGGACGCTACCTGGATAGCGGTGAGGTGACGCATGGCCACTGGCATCCAGCCGTCATTCGCTGCCGGAGAGATAACCCCTGAACTGTTCGGTCGGCCTGACCAGAACCTGTATCACATAGGTCTTCGCAAGGCGAGGAACATGCAGGTTTCCACAACGGGCGGCATCTACAACCGTGCCGGTCTCCGGTATGTCGGGAACGTGAAGTGGTCCGAGAGGGCAGCATACAATGCCGTGATCGCCTCGGGGGACAGGGACAGCAAGTTTGCCCCCGGAGCCAAGCTGTTCCCGTTCAAGTTCTCTGCCGAGGACAACTATGTCCTTGAGTTCGGGCACAAGTATGTCCGCTTCGTCCGAAACGACGCTCACGTCCTGATCGAAGGCGGAAGCGGGGCCACGGTGACGCGGGGTGCCAGGACCTACGTGAACCTGACCAACCACGGCTTGCAGAGCGGGGATGACGTGTTCACCTACTACGGCGGGAACGATTTCAACACTTCCGTGCAGTGGGGCAATCGCTGGTTCAAGGTGATCCGTGTCTCGTCCAGCCGCTTCGAGTTGCGGGATCAGGCGACCGGACTGGCTATCGACAGCAGCAGCTTCGACAATCCGGGCAACAGCCTGACGTTCGATCCGGTCTACGAGGTGGAGACGCCTTACGCATACGGAGACGTGGGGAAGATCGACTACGCCCAGCTTAACGACATTCTCACCCTTGTCCATCCTGACTATGAACCGCATGACCTGAAGCGAAAGGACCATGACGATTGGGAACTGGTATCCACGAATCGGGACATCGTGATCTCCTCGGTAGAACTTTCCTATTTTTGGATTGTGTCTTCAAGTTCCATTGTTAATACGCCTGTTTCGGAGACCCTTTCTCCTTATGGGCTTCAGTCCTATGTTTTCAGAAGGAATGATGTGAGTAGAAACATTTCACTGCCTGACGACGGATTTAAGGTGTCGCTCCCCGGCAAGATATGGACGGGCGGCTTCTCGGTCGGGGACAAGGTGTGGCTGGTCAATGACAATGACAACACTCTCGAAGCCTACAGCCATTCAGGGGGCAACCTGACCCGAGCGTCGGGAGACGTGTCGCTCGCCAACAAGATATGGATGGGCGGCTTCTCGGTCGGGGACAAGGTGTGGCTGGTCAATGACAGTGACAACACTCTCGAAGCCTACAGCCATTCAGGGGGCAACCTGACCCGAGCGTCGGGAGACGTGTCGCTCGTCGCCAACAAGGTATGGACGGGCGGCTTCTCGGTCGGGGACAAGGTGTGGCTGGTCAATGACACTGACAACACTCTCGAAGCCTACAGCCATTCAGGGGGCAACCTGACCCGAGCGTCGGGAGACGTGTCGCTCGCCAACAAGACATGGACGGGCGGCTTCTCGGTCGGGGACAAGGTGTGGCTGGTCAATGACCGTGACAACACTCTCGAAGCCTACAGCCATTCAGGGGGCAACCTGACCCGAGCGTCGGGAGACGTGTCGCTCGCCAACAAGGCATGGACGGGCGGCTTCTCGGTCGGGGACAAGGTGTGGCTGGTCAATGACAGTGACAACACTCTCGAAGCCCGAAGAGTTAGTGAGGGACCCCTGTCAGGAGACGTGTCGCTCGCCAGCAAGGCATGGACGGGCGGCTTCTCGGTCGGGGACAAGGTGTGGCTGGTCAATAACACTGACAACACTCTCGAAGCCTACAGCCATTCAGGGGGCAACCTGACCCGAGCGTCGGGAGACGTGTCGCTCGCCAACAAGGCATGGACGGGCGGCTTCTCGGTCGGGGACAAGGTGTGGCTGGTCAATGACACTGACACTGACAAAACTCTCGAAGCCTACAGCCATTCAGGGGGCAACCTGACCCGAGCGTCGGGAGACGTGTCGCTCGCCCGCAAGGCATGGACGGGCGGCTTCTCGGTCGGGGACAAGGTGTGGCTGGTCAATGACACTGACAACACTCTCGAAGCCTACAGCCATTCAGGGGGCAACCTGACCCGAGCGTCGGGAGACGTGTCGCTCGCCAACAAGGCATGGACGGGCGGCTTCTCGGTCGGGGACAAGGTGTGGCTGGTCAATGACAGTGACAACACTCTCGAAGCCTACAGCCATTCAGGGGGCAACCTGACCCGAGCGTCGGGAGACGTGTCGCTCGCCAACAAGGCATGGACGGGCGGCTTCTCGGTCGGGGGGGAACGTTCGTTCAAGGAGAACACTTTCCCCGGCACTACCGGATACCACCAACAACGCAAGATACTGGGAGGCAGCAATTCCGAACCGGCCAAGATGTATTACTCCAAGACCGGGGTGTATGACGAATTCGGGGACAGCGGTGCCGTGAGCGCGGAGGACGACCCCATAGAGGTAACGCTGGCCTCGGGAGACCAGAACCAGTTGCGCTACGTCGTGCCCCTGCGTGACCTGCTTCTCCTCACTGATCAGGTGCAGTGGGAGGTGTCCTCCGGGGGACAGGGCTTTTCCGCGTCCACGTTGCAGCAGCGACCGCAGACCCGCGTGGGTGCCGCCTTCATCAAGCCCCAGGTGTTTGACGATTATGCCGTGTATGTCCGCGAAGGACAGAAGGAGATCATAGGGGTGGGATACAGCGAGCAGCGAGGCGGGTTCACCCCCGTGGAACTGTCCCTCCTGTCCCGGCACCTGTTCGAGGACGATCCCTGTAGGGACATCGGCGCGGCCCTGACCCCGGAAAAGCGCCTGGCTTGCGTCACCGAAAAGGGCAAGGTCGGGTTTCTCACGTTCAACCCGGAGCAGAAGGTGACGGCCTGGACCTCGTGGGACACCGGTCCTGATCCAAGTGACGAGGAGAAACCCCGGCCACATGCCTTCGAGGCAGTGCAGGGTGCCCGGGCCAGCGTGGAACTGGGAGCCGAGGACGTTCACTACTTCGTGGTCAAGAGAACCGTGGACGACAAGACCGTCCGCTACATCGAGCGCACGGATGATCGCAAGTTCTCCAGCCTTGATGACGCCTTCTTCGTTGACAGCGGCCTGTCCGTGGATGCCGGGTTGGACCGCGACTTCCGCACGGTGGGTGGCCTCTGGCATCTTGAGGGCGAGGATGTTGACGTTCTTGCAGACGGGGTGGCCTACGGTCGCACCGTGTCCAACGGCAGGATCACCCTGCCTCCCGGTGTCCGTGCCCGCAAGTGGCACGTCGGCCTGAACTACGCGTCCGAGATGCAGACCCTGGAGTTTGATCGCTACCCCCGCGAGAACGACATAACGGATCAAGGCAAGATCAGGTTCATCCCCTATCTCCTCGTGAACGTCAGGAGGACGCAGGGAGTGCAGGCTGCCGCCTCTCGGGAGGTTGACCTTGACGGGGGGTCGCTGTCCTGGTTCGAGCTTGAGGTCCGCAAGCCTGACGGCAAGACAAAGGCTGTTCCCTTCACGCATGAAGGCATGTCCCGGGCGGGGCTGGACGAGGGCTGGAAGCCTTCGCAGGGCCTGCTCCTGCGGCAGACAAGACCCCTGCCCATGAACATCCTTTCCGTCATTCCGGTGTTTGACACGGAGGATGACAGGTAATGTGGTTCCAAGCCCTGTCAGCGGTCGGTTCCGTAATAGGGGCCTTCGGTGCCCGCAGGCAGGGGCGGGCCAACGCTGCCGCCTTGCGGTATCAGGCGGGGGTCCACCGGGAGAATGCGCAGGTCGCGCTCAACTTCGGGGAATACAACGCCTCCGTCGCACGACGCAATGCCAACATATCCCGCCACAATGCCGGACTTGCCGCAGCCTTCGGGGGGATCAACAAGAAGGCCGCGCTTCTCCGGGCCAAGGACGCTCTCAAGGGAGCGGAGGTGTCTCGCAAGAACAGGGACCTCATTCGCGTCGGGCAGGAGGACCGCAGGGCGTGGGCCAAGGTCCAGGTCTACGACCGCAGGGAGGCCACCCGGCAGATCGTGGGAGTGCAGCGCACGTCCCTTGCCGCCAACGGCGTTGTCGTTGATCAGGGTTCGGCTGCACGGCTGGTGGCCTCGTCTCACGAGATCGGACGCCGGGATGAGGTCAAGATGCTGGCCGATGCCGATGCAGACATTTTTGACATGGAGATCGAGGCATACAACTACGAGCAGCAGGCACGGCAGCTTGAGCGTCAGGCAGAGATATTCGGGACGGAGGCGGATGCCATAGAGTTTCAGGCTGCCGTTCAGGAATGGAACTACAACAACGAGGCTGCCAGCTTCGATCAGGAGGCCCTGTTCGCCAAGTATAAGGCGCAAGTGACCGCCCGGAACTACGAGCATGACGCCAAGCTGGCCGAGATGGGGGCGGCTTCCGCCAAGAACGCCGGAGACATCGCAGCAGTCACCGGGATCATAAAAGCAGCACACGAGTTCTTCTGATGCCAGTCGTTCCTTCAGCACGATCCACGGTGGGAGCCAGCGGCAACGTGGCCTCCCGTCGCTTCGCCATGCCCTCCATCCTTGGCGGTGCCCGGGTCAACCCCACTTTCCTGCGGGCCTCCCACAGGCAGCAGACCCCGGTCTACCGGAGCGCAAGGGGTGCCACCCCGGAAGCGTTCGGGGCTGCCGAGGGACGTGCCCTGTCCGGCCTCGGAGCGGCAGTCCTGGACATAGCACGCCAGGAGAAGGAGCTTCACCTGAAGCGGCTGGACGTGGAATTCAGCACCCGTGTCAGGGAACTCATGTATGGCGATCCCGAGACGGGCAGGGGAGGCTACATGAACTCCCGTGGCGAGGCGGCGCTGGGGTCTTACAAGACAGTCCGGGACGGCATAAACGCCATACGAGAGGACGTGGTGGGCAAGGCGCAGGGGCGCGACGTGCGCAACCGCCTGATGATGTCCGTGGATCAGAACATGACCAGCGCCTTCACCCGGATGGCGCAGCACAGCAACGCCCAGCGCAGGTCCGTGGCCGCAGCCCTGGCCGAGGCCCGCATGGAGAACGCCCTGAACGACGCCTATAACGATCCCGCGCTCCTGAACAAGGCGCTGGCCGTGGTCGAGAGCGAGACGAGGGCGGGCATGGCGGCGCAGGGCCTGTCCGATCCGGCCATACTTGAGTCTCGCTTGAGGGACGGACAGTCCGGCGTGGTCAAGAACGTGATCGGCGGGCTGCTCAACCGCAAGGACGTGGTGGGGGCGGCAGAGGCGTTTGGGCAGTATGAGGAATTCCTGTCTGCCGAGGATCGCAGCGACCTGTCCGTGGCCCTTGAGACCGCCCGGACCAACCTTGCGTTGAAGTCCGTGTCTGATGAAATCCTTGCAGGCAGGCTGGACGGCAGCATGAGTGCCGCCGATGCCACCGCCGCCATCATGCAGGTGGACGATCCCAAGCATCGCAAGATCATCGACAGCAACGTGCAGCATGGCCTGACCATGCACTCCAGGCAAACCACAGAGGCGTTGAACGGTGCGGTTGCCGATGCCTCCACGTTCCTGTCCGGGGGCGGTATGCTTTCGGACTTCCTTGCGGAGAACCCCGGCCACGCGGCGCGGCTTCGGGAGAACCCCGAGAAGATGGCCCTGCTTCAGCGTCACAACGATGCCATGGTGGAGGGGCGCACCCATGCCGAAACGGACGTGCCGAGCATTGCCCAGAACTACCTCACCATGTCCCACTCCGAGCTTGCAGCCGTGCCTCCTGACGAGATCGCCATGCTGCGGGGATCGTTGACCAAGGACACGCATGACAAGGTTATGTCCTACTACCGTGCCGCTCGCAACAAGGCCGAGACGGAAGCCGGGGGCGATGGCGGGTCCGTGGAGCGGGATACCTACAGCGCGGCCAACAGGCTCCTGGAGGAGAACATTCGGGTGAACCTGGGCATCAAGGTGGGAACCAAGATGTCACGGGGAGATGCAGATGTAGTGCAGTCCCTCCGCAGGGAGATGGACATTGCCGTGGAAGACTTCGTGGCACAGAACAACAGGCAGCCCAGCAACTCCGAGATCAGGAACATGCAGGATGAACTGTTCGTGGAAGCGGCCACGGGCGGGACGAACCTATGGCTGTTCAGGATCGGCAGCAAGAAGCTGGACATCTTCGATCTTCAGCAGATGCCCATTGACGAATTGATGGACGTTCGCTATGATTTCGATGACGTTCCCACCTTCTTTGCGAAACGGGCGGAACGCTACTATCCCGAGGCGGAGGAGGATGACGTGGCCAAGGCATACATCCTGAACATGGCAGGCTTCGAGGACGAGGCTGTCCAGCTTCTAAGCGTGTCCGGCCAGTGACGGACCTCATAAACCCTTTCAGTGTCACCACCGGATCAAAGCGCAAGTTGAGGGTCAGGAAGGGTGGCGTCAATCCGTTCAGTGTTGGAACGCCAGCGGACCCTCTGCTGGAGGCGTCCATCAACGTAGGGTCGCAGTCCGACCCGGACACCGAGGCCAAGACGAGGCGTGACGCGGACGAGCTAGGCGTTCCCGCTTCCGTCCTGACGGAGGACAAGGACACTGCACGGCGTGTCCGAAACAAGCGGACGGCTGCCGACCTCAAGGACTACCCCCGCACCTCCGGTTTCCTCTCGGACCCCGAGAACGTCAAGGTGGCTCATGATGACATTGACAGCCTGAAAACGGTGGAGAGGTCGGCAGAGGAGATTGCCAAGCTCCTCCGCAAGTCCCCCTTCTTCACCCCCACCTACTCCCCGCCGTCTGACAGGCGTGGCAGATTTGATACGCCAGAGGCGTATAAAACTCCGCACACTGACAAGCCCAGCGTCCCGGCCCGCGTGGCCGACGCCTTCCACAAGGGACGCCTGACCCATGAGCTAGGTCATGTCGGATACGGCATGAAGACCTCCGCTTCGCCGGAGGTCAAGGCGCAGGCCGAGGTGCGGGCATCCGAGATCAAGCAGGAGATGAACGACCTTGGCGTCTCCAATGACGGCTTCGTGGGTTTCCTCACGTCTGCCGGGGAGATCGTGGGGCAGCAATACGAGAGCCTGGTAACGCCAGAGGCTGCCGCTACCGTGGCGGCAGGTGCAGGCACGGGAGCCGTGGTAGCGGGCGCAGGGGCCGTTCCTGGAGCCGCTGCTGGCCTCGTCAGCTACATCGCCACGGACAGCTTCATAGTGGAGGCAGGCCACTCCTACCTTGAACTGAAGGAGGCAGGCACGGACGAGGAGGTGGCCCAAGCCCTGTCCTCTGGCGTGGGAGCTATCAACGCCGGACTGGAGATCGCTGGCGTGGCCATGGTTGCCGCTCCGATAAAGAAGGCCCTGAAGCCCAAGATCAACCGGGCTGCCTACGAGGTGTTCAAGTCCGACAGCATGAAGCGGGCGATGGGCAGGTTCGCCGGGGACTACATGGTTGCGGTCGGTGGCGAGACGGCAACCGAGATCATGCAGGAGGTGGTCAACATCTCTGCCGAGGCGCTGGCTGCGGAGTTCGGCAACGCTGACATCAACATGACTTACGCGGACGTGCTGCCTCGCGTGGCCGAGATCGCCAACAAGACGGCGAAGGGCATGGCCGTGCTTGCCCTGCCCGGAGCCGGAGCGCGTTTCGTGTCCGACCGCATGGATGCTCGCACGGCCATTGAGGCTGACGAGGCAGTTGGCGTTCTTGCCGATGCGCTGGGGCAAAGCCCGTTCATGGCCCGTGCTCCTGAACAAATGTCACAATATGTGGCAGATGCCATGCCTGTAGAGTATGTGTCAGTTCCGGTAGAGCACTTTGACACGATGGCGGCTGACCTCGCCATGCACGAGAACAAGATGAACCTCCATGCCGTCCTGGACGACCACGGCAAGAGGAGCTATGACGACGCCCAGCTTACGGGCGGAGACGTGCACCTTCCCCTGTCCGAGGCCATCAAGCTGATGAGCGGCGACTGGCGACCTGTGCTTGACAAGTATCGTCCGCACCTCCGGTGGAACGAGGATGGCATGACGGCAGAGGAAGCCGAGACCTTCCAGTCCACAGGACTTGACGAGTGGTTCCCGGACAGCGACATCTCCGTGGTGCTGACGGAGCTTGACAATCTGCGCGACGATGGCACGTTTGCAATGCAGGAGCCTGCGCAGGGACCGGAGACAGGCAGTGCTCCTGATGGCTTGACCCCGCCTGAACCTGTCATATCTGACATAACGGAAACCCTTGTGTCAGAAAGTGAGCCTGTTTCTGACATTGGTGTTCCTGGTCAGCCCGAGGCTCCCAAGGCAGGGGAAGCACCCACGATCCTTGGGCCAGGTCCCGTGGTCGAGGACGCCAACTATGTCCTGCCCGATCTTGAGAAGGCAAGCCCTGGCCCGGTCGAAGGCGTAAGGAGCGCGGCCACGGAATACATGAAGAAGGCGGGCCTGCCCGTCCGGCACCAGGCAACCTACGTCAAGGTGGACTACGAGTTTGCCGAGGAGGTTGCGGAAGCCTACGAGAAAATGCCTCACATGCCAGACAGCAAGGAAGTGAGAGAGGCATACGAGGCACTGGCCAAGGAGACGATTGCCCAGTATGAAGCTGTCCTGGAAATGGGGATCAAGTTCGAGTTCATCGAAGGACCGGACCCCTATGACTCCCCGGCAGACGCCATCCGGGACATGCAGGAGAACAAGCATCTCTGGGTGTTCCCGACCAAGGCGGGGTTCGGCAGCATGGACATGGACGTGTCCGACAACCCGCTCCTTGCGGACACCGAATACGAGATAAGCGGGCAGACAGCCACGGTGAACGACCTGTTCCGTGCCGTGCACGATGTCTTTGGCCATGGGTCGGAGGGTGCGTCGTTCGGCCCGAGAGGCGAGGAGAATGCGTGGCAGGCCCACGTCCGAATGTTCTCCCCAAAGGCTGCCCGCGCCATGACCACGGAGACGCGAGGACAGAACTCGTGGGTCAACTTCGGCCCGCATGGCGAGCACAACCGCAGGAACCCGAAGGACACGATATACGCTGACCAGAAGACGGGCCTGCTGCCGGAGAAGTATTCCACGGCCAACCAGGGGCCGGATGTTACATATACGGCACCTAAAGCCCCGCAAGGTTCCGTTAATGGAACACCGGACAAGACGGTGGAACCTCCCATATCCGCCCCGGTTGACAGCAGCGGGCCGGGGCCGCGCTCCTCTGCCGAGGATGTTGGCCTGAATGTCGCGGACGAGGTGACCTACGACATGGAGGTGCGGAACCGGGCCAACCCGTCCCTCGACCAGGACCTTCAGATGGCCGAGGACGCGCTCGGCCTGCAAGCCATCTTCACGACGCTGGAGGAGGCGGGCATGGAGGAGAAGCAGTTCTCCGAATACCTGGCCCAGACCCAGAAGCTCGCTGAAACAGCGATGAACAAGAAGAAGATCGCTGACGAAAAGCGGGCCAAGGCGCAGGTGTCCCGCGAGATCAAGGACTACAAGAAGGGGGTCGAGGACCAGATCAGGGAGAGCTTGAGGAACGAGCCTGTGTATGCCGCGATGAACGGCTTGCAGCAGGTCGGGCTGGATCAGCAGTCGATCATCGACGCCTTGGGCGAGGAGAACGGCAAGGTTGCCATAGCGGAGCTTCGCAAAGCCAAGGTGAAGATCGCCCGGAAGGACGGCAGCAACGGCGTTCCCATCGACTTCCATGCAGAACTCTACGGCTTCGATGGCGGGGACATCATGGTCAACGCCATGCGTGACGCCAAGCCGGAGAAGCAGGAAGTGGCTGACCGGGTGGACCGCATGGCTCGGGATCACCACCCTGAACTGTTCTCGAAGCTGGCAGAGCACGAGGCCAACATCGAAGCCATGCTCAACCCGGACACCGAGGCGGTCATCATGGCCGAGATGAAAGCCCTGTCCGACGCCAAGGACCAGCGAACGATTTCAATGCCCGTGGTCAAGAAGGAGGTCACGGCGCACATGGACTTCCACCCGGTCAAGGACCTGTCCGTGGCTCGCTACGTGAACAACTCCCGGCGCTGGGGCAAGGAGGCTGGACGCAGGCTGCGCAAGGGAGACAGGAGCGGAGCCAAGGACGCCAAGGTCCGGCAGCTTTTCAACATCGAGTTTGCCAAGCAGGTCGTGGAACGCAAGACGAAGGTCGAAAGGGGCCACACGTATCTCAAGAAGTTCACGGGCAGCAAGAAGCACAAGCTGGCAGACGGCTACGAGGGCGCGATCAAGGAGATCGTGGATGCCATCTCGCTTGAGCCGAGACTGTCACGGGCCAACAGGGAGAAGCTGGAGAAGTTCGTGGAATTCCAGCAGTCTCGTGGCATGAACTTCGAGATACCCAAGCGCCTGCGGGAAGGGGACAAGCCGAACTGGAAGGACATGACCTTCCAGGAATTCACGTCCATGGTAAATGCTGTCAAGCAGCTTGAGAAGTTCGGCAAGGATGCGCAGGCTGCCATCGAGCAGGACAGGAAAACCCTGATAGGGCTGCGCACCGACAACCTGGTGAAGGCGGTAGGCAGCATTGCCCGGACCACGGCAGGTCCGCTTGACGAGCGGCGCACCACGGGCGAGAGGATCAGGACGACAGCCACGGAAGCGGGGCTGCTCATGGCCACTCCCGACAGCATCCTCCGGGACATGGACGGAGACCATCTGGGTCCTGCCTACGAGGCGGTCAAGAAGTCCATCGACGCAGCCGTGACCAAGGGCTACAAGGTGGACACCAACATCGGCCTGCTCAACCGTGAGAAGAAGATTGCCGAGGACACGATGAAGCTGTTCTCCGTATTCTCCTCGAAGGAACTTAACACCCTGTCCAAGGAGGACATCAAGGTCCCCGGCTTCGGCAAGCCCTTGAGCAGGAACAAGCAGTTGACGCTGCTTCTTAACGCTGGGAACGAGCAGAACCTGCAAGCCCTGTATGACAGCAAGCAGGTGACGGAAGCCCAGATGGACAGCCTGCTGGCCAATGCCTCCAAGCGGGACCTGGACTTCGTGCAGTCCGTGTGGGACTACCTTGAGAGCTTCTGGCCGGAGATCAGCGATGCCGTGCAGCGGCGCAAGGGATACAGGCCCGAGGCTGTCAGGCCACGGACCCTGAACACGAAGCACGGGCATTACCGGGGCGGCTACTACTTCCTGCGCTATGACGACGAGAAGGCGATCAACACCGGGCAGGAGGACATGAACGAGGCGATAGAGGCCATGCGCTTCGGAAGGGCCACGGCAAGCCACACCTCGGATTACCACACGGAGGAGAGGAAGGGATCGGGTGGCCGTCCGGTCATGCTGGACCTAGGGGCGCTCAACTCCCACCTCAACATGGTGGCCTATGACCTGGAGCTTGGGGACGCGGTGAACGAGACCTATGCCGTGCTGCACTCGGAGAACGCCAAGAAGGCGTTCAGGGACGCCGGACAGATAGCCACGTGGCGGGCGCTGGACCTTTGGCTGGGCGACACCATCACCGGAGAGATGCACCCCGGAGGCGTTGCGGAGAAGGCCCTGCGCAACCTGCGGGCAGGCTTCACCATCTCCAAGATCGGGTGGAACGTGGGTGTGACATTGCTGCAACCGCTGGGCTTGTTGCAGTCCTCGGTGCAGGTGGGTCACAGGCACATGCTGCCTGCCCTCAAGCAGTTGATGACGAACAAGTGGTGGGGCGAGGGATCGCTGGCCAAGGCCATACGGGCCGAGAGCAACGTTATGAACCAGCGGGAGGAGACGTTCAACAAGGACATCGCCAACGTGTCTCGCCTCGTGCAGGACAGCCTGCTGGCCCGTGCCACCTCGGAAGGGTTTGCCGACTTCGTGAACAACTCCATGTTCTACTCCATCCGCAAGACGCAATATCTGGTGGACCAGTGGACCTACCTGGCTGCCAAGCGGTCAGGCATGGCGAAGTTCGACAACGACGAGCAGAAGGCCATCGACTATGCCGAGCGCATGGTCCTGCGTTCCCAGGCAACCGGGGTGTTCCACGAGCGGGCCGCGTTCGAGCGAGGCACGTTGTCCTCCAAGACGAGGCAGACAGAGCTTGTCCGTGCCTTCAGCCCGCTCATGTCCTTCTTCATCGCCAAGCAGAACGTGGCGTGGGAGCGGACGAAGAACACCAAGTTCACCAGCCCGGTGCAGACGGTCAAGTGGGCAGCCGACATGGCCATGCTCTACACCCTTGAAGCCGCAATCGCCGCCATGATATACGGCAACTGGCCGGACGAGGATGACGAAGATCAGACCATACCGTCCGTTCTTGCGGCAGAAACGGTCAAGTCGTTCTTCGCCGGGGTGCCCCTGCTGCGGGAGTTCGCGTCAGAAGCGGTCGGGTTCCGGGGAGGCGGCATTGTCAGCTTTGGAGCGGAGGCTTTCGGCAAGCTGGTGGAGCAGGGATCGCAAGGAGAGGCTGACGCCGCCCTGATGCGGGCGGCTAACAACGTGGGGGGCATTCTCCTCAAGTATCCCAGTGGCCAGATCAACAAGACGGGAAGTGCGTTGCACTTGCTTTCCGAGGGAGAAGATGTTAGCATGGGGGAACTCTTCATGGGTCCTGACCGGGACAAGTATAGGTAACGAGTGAGCACGAGCGGCGACATAATCCCTGTTCGGGAAATTACCCATGTGGGCAACGGCTCCGCAAGGCGGTTCTCCCTTGCGGCCATGCTGTTCCTTGCCGACAGTTTCCGTCTTTCCGTGTTCAATGTTGACGGGCAGGGAGCGGAAACGGAAGTGGACTCTTCCCTGTTCACCATTGACCTGCGAGGCGGGCCTTTCCCCAAGACAGGGGAAATAGTGTTTGGCACCGCAGTGGGCAACGGGCAGAAGTTCATCGTGCGTTCCGGCAGCGGCATAGCCTTTGACGGTGATGACGTGTTCGTTCCCGATGGATCAGCAGGTGGTCCGGGCGGGGGAGAGGACAACGTTCAGTCGGACTGGGACGAGACCGACAGCGAGAGTGACGCTTTCATCCGCAACAAGCCAGACTTGACTGACGGAGGAGAGGACAACGTTCAGCCGGACTGGGACGAAACCGACACCGAGAGCGATGCCTACATCCTCAACAAGCCCACCTTGTTCAGCGGGGCATACGATGACCTGACAGGAAAGCCTCCCATACCTTCCGTCCCTGCACGGGCCGGGGCTTTCACGGCAGCGGACGAGGCCAAGCTTGACGGCATTGAGAGCGGGGCCACGGGAGATCAAAGCGGGTCGGAGATTGTCTCGGCCATAGACACGGAGCTTGGAAGCACAGACTGGCAGACCGGGGGAGGCGATGGCGACGGCACGGACCAGACGGCCCGTGACGCGGCTGCGGCTGCACAGGCGGAAGCGGATCGCAACGGCATCTCGATAGGGGAACTCCAGCACCTGGCACGAGACCTCCACACGGAAGTGGAGCCGGGAACCTGGGAAACCGCTGACGATGGGGTCCTGATAGCTTCCACGCCGGACACGAATGGCTACGACTCCACAGCGTTCGGGTCAGCAACGGCGACGGTTACCAACACTGCCGCTTCGAACAGCAACACCCCTGTCTCGGTGTCGATCCGGCTGCCCGCAGGTGCGGACGCAAGCCAGTATCGGCTTGTCAACGAGCTTGGACTGGTCACTCCGGGCAACTCATGGACGAACCGGAACCTTGGCGTCTCGCCCGCCGACTCCAGCCATGACTACTACAAGCGCGTGTTCGTGCTTGGAGAGCGTGAGGTTTCCTATGACTGGACGCTACAGAAGCGCACGGCAGACATTGACTACACGCACTATGACGGAGAGTTCCGGGGCACGTTCAAGGACGGTATCATTGACCGGGACGCGCTTGATGCCCAGCTTCAGGCAGACATTGACGCGGCCACCCCCCTGACCGACGATGCCGTGCTCGACCTCGTGAAGGAAAGCCGCTCCTCGGCAGACCGGGGCAAGTTCCTCGGGGTGTCTGCCGATGACGAGAACGAGATTGCGTTCCTTGACGCTCCTTCGGGCGGGGGATCAGGCAGCACCAGCGGCCCCATCAGGTGGCCTGGACTTGCGGACAGTTTCATCGACTGGCCCATGTGAGGAAACGACATGACAGCATTCAGTTCACTTACCGACGGCGGCAATGCCCGCACCACTGACGAGATAGCGGCAGTTCGTGGCGGGGCCACTGTCCGCGTTCATCCCGTGGCCGGGGGCGGCGGTGCCTTCGACCTGCACGATGACGTGACCACGGAAATGACGGTTCCTGCGGGCGCGGACAGGCTTGTCATATCGGACGAAAGCCAGTCGGGAGACCCCAACAGGTGGCTGTCCCTGACCCGTCTCGCCACCTACCTGAAAGGTCAGATCGGCTTCGACGTTCACGATGACCTGTCCACGGAAGCGGCTGCCCTTGCCGACAACGACAGGATGCCCATGTCCGACGAGAGCGTGAACGGCGACCCCAACCGCTACGTGCAGCTTTCCTCGCTGGCCAGCTACATCAACGGCAAGATCACGGGCTTCGTCAGGTGGACGGGCGGAACCATGACTGGCAAGCTCACGCTTGACGGCGCACCCACTGCCGATCTTCACGCCGCCACCAAGAAGTATGTTGACGACAACGCAGGAAGCGGGGGAGAGGACAACGTTCAGTCGGACTGGAACGAGACCGATGCCGGAAGTGACGCTTTCATAAAGAACAAGCCAACCATTCCTGACGGGGGTGACGCGGGCAACCTGGCCATGCAGGAACTGCTGCTGGACAGCACCCTCGGGGCGGACAACAACGAAGTTGACCTTGGCGTCACCATCGAGAACGATTCGAACGTGGCCTACCTCATTCAGTCCGGGACGAACCGCAGGTATGTCCTCGGCAGCGATCTATATGCATCAAGAGTCGCCAGCGCCTACGCCGTGGGTCCCGCCCGATACTACAGCAAGGGCGGCGGCAATGCAGGCAAGCTCTATCAGGACATATTCACGTCGTGGGTGGAGACCACCGTTCTTCGGGTGTGGCAGGTCAAGGACATCAACAACTTCAAGGACATCCTTGACGAGATTGAGCCGGACCACGTGGACGAGCTTCGGGACGACCTTTCCAAGCTGCACACCTACATTGCCGAGCACGTCACGGACATCTCAAGCGAGACCCTGAACCCCACGGTGGCGGCTGCTCCGGCCCACTACTACCTGACGGAGCGGGCGCGGCACACCGTTCGGGGCGTGTCGGTCGCATTCGAGAGCGGTCTCTACGAACTCACTACAGGGCCGGAGAACGCCTGCCAGTTCAAGATGGCCCGCCGGGGAACGGGCACGAGCCAGATACACGGCTACGTGGGTCGCAACCACGACGGACTGGCCAATCAGGGAGAAGTCCTGCACAACCCCTTGAGCGCAATCGCCGCGCTCTACATGCAGCAACAGGGCAGCAACTACTACCTCTTTTCCCTGCTCAAGTCCCGTGTGTATGACGTGCTCCGGGAACAGCACAACCTTGCAAACACTGCCATCTGGTTCAACGTCGGTGACGGGACGACCGATGAAGAGTTCGAGATGTCGCTGTTCGAGAAGGGCGTCATAAGCGGCGTGGAATATCAGGTGCTCCGCTATCACATGACCAATGCTGCTGCACGGGCACGATGGACCAGTTACTTCACGAGCGGCAACTCGTTCAGTCCCACCCTTTCGGTGAAGTTCAACCAAAGCGCACAACAGGCGGGCCGCAGCGACAGCCCGATCAGCTACCTCGGCACCACGGCCACGACGAAGGCATACACTTTCCGCGAGAATGGCTTTGCCAACATCGCCGGATTGAATGATGGCGTGGTCATGTCCGATGACGTGAGCGACATCGTGAAGCTGACGCAGGCCGAATACGACGCCCTGTCCTCCAAGGACGCCAAGACCTTCTACGCGATAGTGGGCTGACGCATGGCCCACCAGACCATCACCCTTCAGACAAACTGGTTCACCCGATCCAGCAACGAACTGTTGTGGCGACCTGCGGCAGGCCAGAGGGTTCAGATCGACGCAGCGCTGCTGACCTCTGGCTTGAGCGTCACGAGATACTGGTCCAACCTGCTGTTGAGGTCTAGAGGCGGGAGCCTGAACAACCCGCATCAGGTGAGGATGGACCTGACTGACAGCCAGAGCGGAGGTTTCGGGGGCGGCACAGGCCAGTCCCTGTCTGCGCAGTTCGGAAGCTCTGGCAGGATAGGTATTAAATACAAGACTTGGCAGTGGGTTTTGGATCAGGACTACGTTGGCGATGATACGTCAGAGCCGTATTTTTGGAGCGTTCTTGGAAATGCCCAAGGCACTCCCGGAGGATTGCTTAACAGCTTCATCTCAAGCGTGAACGACGGTCAGAACGCGGTCAATGCCGAACTGATAATCTGGGACGGGCAGGGCACGAACCCGTTCACGGCCACTCCCGACCCCGACCCCGACCCCGACCCCGACCCGGTTCCCGGCACGAACATAGTTCCGGGCGAGGAGATCGTCAGCTTCACGCTGGCGCAACGGACGGCCAATGTGAACAGCGTCATATGGATAGGAGCGATAGCTGACAAGTGGGTTCAGCAAACCTCCGTCAATTCAGCGCTGCAACTGACTACCGCGCTGGTCTCGTCCATCGACCTTGAGGCAGTGGACCTCACGGTGGGATCGCTGTCCAACAACTTCTTCACGTCTGGCGCATCGCAGGACCTGACGGAACAGCTTGAGGACGCCGTGCTGCAAATCCAGTCGCCGGACGGGAACACGACCTACTGGACCGGGATCATCGGCGCGTCGGAGAGCGAGCCATACGCGCTTGACCTGTCCTCGGCAGAGATAGCCGCGCTGCACGCAATCAGGACCAGCGTCGTCCTGAAGTTCAGCACGCAGGCCACCGGAACGGCAACCCGCAAGCTGAAGCTCGGGGGCGATGACGTGGCGAAGGCATACATAGGGAACGAAGCCGTGGCCAAGCTCCACCTTGGCGACGCATTGGTGTTGCAATGATTTGCAACGATACTGCAATGAGAACGGAGGAAAAGACATGAGTTCATTGGGAGCGCCGCCCATCGCAAGGGTGCAGGAAGTGTTTGATGCAACGGGGGACGAAACGATCCCGATCAGAATACACGGGGACGCGGGAATAGAGGTCCTCGGCACCAACGCGACGGGCACGGCCAAGGGAAACTGGTCGGGCACGGTCGTGCTGGAGCGCAGCTTTGACGGCGAGTTGTGGTCGGAGGTTGAGGAGTTCGACGGGGAGGACAACAAGGTTCTCCGGGGCGCGGGCGAGCTTTACCGCTTCGAGTATAAAGCTCACACCTCGGGCTACGTCCGCGTGAGCATCAGCAACTCATGACCGTCATTCGGGATGTCGTGGTGGATGTCCTTCGGGATGTCCTGTCACAGCCGCTGGATGATCCAACGGGTGGCCTGTCCATTCCGGCCCCCGTTCCCGTGATCGTTTCCTTCTCGAACCCCAATGTCAGGAGGAATAGATGGACTGGGGTTTACCGCGCCACCTTTGACAGGGCGGGGGGTTCCCTGGTGCGGGTGGAGATCGAGTTTGCAGATCACAAGAACACCATCCGTCCCGGTTTCCAGCAGAACTCTATCGGCAATACCGCAACTGGCACCAGGGAAATCCGGGCACGTGCCGGATCGACGGTGCAGTTGCGGGTGAGGATAGAAGTGCGCATCGACGGCAAGCTGTATTGGTCGCCGTGGGGTGTGGTGGAAGGCACGGTGCCTTCGTGAGAAAGGATGAACAATGAGCAACTTTGACGCAAGGACCGCCACGCAAGCGGAGTTCGAGGCGGAGGCGCGGCGCACCCACGCGGAGGTGGTGGCCCGGATCGACGCCATGACGGACAACGAGAGGCAGGCTGCCGAATGGGGGAACCTGGACAGATACCTCCGGGAGGTTTCCACGCTGCGGCTCAACCAGATTTCCTCCCTCGCGGGGCTGGAAGAGAACCTGGCCACCACGGTCGGGCACTGGAAGAACGATACCTGGCAGTCCTCGGACGAATACATGGTGGCCTTCGGTGATGCCCGCAACTCGGATGATTTCCATGCCGTCATGTCCGCAGCAAAAGCGGAGTTCTACAAACGGTTCGAGACTTCGCCGGAGCCAGAACCAGAAGCGGCACCCGTGGCCCCGGCCTTCAACATGGAACAGGCCAAGGCGGCAGCAGAGGACAAGGTGGACAGCCTTGCCCGGACCCGGAGCAAGAGGAAGACGCGGGCGATCCTTGGGGACCTGCTTGAAGAACTGAAGGTGGCATAAACAGCCACCCGCTAGAGAGAGAGCCATGTCTGGCAATCATGACGCAGACCACGTAGAAATACTGCGAACCCTGGTCAAGCAGAACGACGCGATGGAAAGGATGATCGCGTCGTTCGATGACCTGTCAAAGAGGCTAGACAGGCTCGCCAACCTTGACGAGAGGTGCACGAGCATGGAGGCGCGAATGCGGGAAGACGAACTTGCTACCATCGCTTTCCGCACCAAGGTCGAGACACTCTCGAAGCTGGGATGGTGGGCGCTGGCCACCGCAGCGGCCAGCATCATGGGTCACCTCATTCGAGGCATTCCTTTCTAGTAAATCCAGCCCCGGAATTCCCCCTCGGAATTGGTGACGCCGATCACGAACTCGGCATCCCCGTCATCCTGGATTTCATAGGTGTCGTAGTTGACGAGGGCGGCACGGATGTTGTCAATCTCGTCCTGCGCCTTGTCCCTTGACGAGTAGTGGAAGGCCATCTCCTTCCGGTTGGTCGTGCTGATTGCCCATGCGTTCATCTGACGTATCCCTTGAAAGTGTTTCCCGAATTGTAGCAGGCGATGTGGAAACCGCCCCCTATCCTTGGTGACATGGTGGTTACAAACCGTCCGTTCCCTCTCCTCCTCTTCACCTTCTTCCGAAGCCTTGCAGCCTCTGCTTGAGCCGCCGCCCAGTTGTCGAAACTGCGTGATCTTTCCATATCGTCCACCAGACCCATGTTGTAATAAGTCTCGTCATCCCCCGTCTTCTCCTTCATCTTCTCTCCTTTGAAACCCCATCTTCAGGTTCTTGACACCGCACAGGAAGGCGGCGTGTTCGTATGCCTTCTTCGCCCTGTCCTTCTCCTCTCCGGGAGGCAGCTTCAGGTAGTCCTTGAGTGCCCGATCCCTGGCCTGACGCTTGACAGCCTCCTCGTAGGCAGCAGGGACCGGGCCAAGGCCATTGTCATTCATCGTCCTTCCACTCCGTATGTCCGGCCTGACTCATGGCCATCTGCGCCATCTGCTGCCACACGTCCTTGTCTTCCTCGTGCATGAGGGTGTTCCACGGGTCGTCTGACAGGTCGTCATGGCCCATGGCGATCCTCTGCGCCTCGTAGGCTGCCTGTCCGGGGGACTTCTTCACCTCCCCAGCCTCGCCTTGATGTCGTCCGTGTCGTCAGCAGTGGACTGTGACTCGAACACTGGCGGCTCCTGATCTGCTTTCATGTCTCGCTGAAGTTCCATGATCTGCTTTACCGCTTCAGGGTTCGGAGCCTTGGCCTTCCCGATCATGCCCTCCACGAACCGACCGCCGAACCAGAACCCGAGGACCAGCATGGCCACGCCCCACCCCCACTCCGGCATGAGCGCCAGTGCCTGCATGGACAGGGAAAACCCGGCAGGGTCGATCACGCAATAGAGGAACAGGGCCAGCAGGCCGAACGTGAACACTGGGCGCACCAGCCTGTTGATCCCGTCAACGAAGCTGTCCCACCATGTCCTGTTCGAGCGCTGGTTGAACTCGGCAGCGTAGGCGTCCATGACGTTGGCCTGGTGGTCGGCTGCCTGCCTGTCCCTGTCCTGCTGCGATCCCAGCAGCGTCTTGGCAATGTCGTCCACGCCTTCGGTCAGGCCGCGCACAACGCTCTTTGTCAACCATCCGATCATTCCGCTCTCCATTTCCCTTTCTTCATGTGCACCAGCGTTCGCTTCCCGTTTGGGTATATCACGCAGTGAGTGTGGCTCCAGCTTGACGGACCAACATTGTAGCCAGGTCTTAAAAGGCCAGAAGTCCCCACTTGGTAGCAGCCCTCGAATATGCCTGCGCTGTGTGAGTGTCCGACAACTGACTTTCGTCCCATCCGGGCGAAAGCCTTGATGTTCCCCTTCGACCCATTCAATCCCCGATGGCCGTGCATCCCGCATTCGATCCCTCCGCTGCTATCCGGGCAGAGCACCACGCTCTCGTCCTCGTCCAGGAACACCACGTTGTTCATGTTCCCCTGATCGTCCATGACTGTCCGCAGGATGTTCGGAAGCTCCCGGTGCTTCTTTATGTATCTGTGCAACTTCAGTTCGAGTTCAAGCAGGAACTCTGCATTCAGCATGTCCTTGCGATGGCTGGTGTGGTTCAGCCAGTGATAGAGCATGGCATCGTGGTTCGAGTTGACCACGTAGGTCTTGCACCCCTTGCGAGTGAGGCTGCAAAGAAGCCTTCGCGTCTCCCTGATTTCCCAATCCATGTTAAGGTCGTTGTCAAGAAACCGCTTGTAAAGCTCATGGTGGTTCTTTCCCTTGCGCTCATGCTTGGCCGCGGCATATCCGTCAAACAGGTCGTGAAGGAACTGGACCTTCGGCTTCAGCACCTGCATCATGCTCGCGTTGCATCCCCACCCTGCGGCCTGCACCATGGGGTCCATATGCTTAGCGTGGATGTCCCCCCAAACGATGGCCTCAACTTCTCCAAGGCGAAGCTTGCCATCCTTGACCACAACCAGCAGGTCCTGCAAGGAGCCGTCCTCCTGGGCCGACACCTGCCGTGCCCACCAGTCCCTGCGTGTCCCGCTCACCTCCACCAGCAGGCAGCCGATGGAGTGGTGGAACTGCGCCTTCAGCCCCGCCTTCTTCTGAATGTAGTTGGGCAGGGTGGCCGATCCCGTGGTATACATGAACTTGGTGTCCTCGCCCACGGCCACCGACCGCATGGCCACCTTGGCGTGTGGGAACACCGAGGACCTCATGCCCGTATAGCCGTCCATGGCAGACAGGGGATCGGTAGCGGTCGGCAGTATCTGCATCTCGCCGCACCAGTCCAGCATGTGGCCGATGTTACTGCGCTTGTCATGGATGTAGGGCACAACTGCCGGGTCCCACCATATGTCATCGGCGGCTTCCTCGGTGTTGCACTTCGCGCCCTTGCTGCCGATCCCCGTCTTGTCATAGGTGTAGGTGCCGACGACTATCTTTGCGTCGAGATGCTTGGCCAGGACCTGAAGGTTCTCCCAGAACTGCTTGTGCACAGCCGTGTTATTCTGGGCCGAGGTCAGGAGGTATCGCTTAGTTGCCACAGGCAAACTCCTTCATTCCCCACCATGCGATCAGGGAGGCTTCCGCGCACCCGCTGTTCTCCGAGATCATGGACCCGCCACGGGGTCCGGTCCTGTGCCACTCCTCTCGTTGGCCGAACAAGCCATCAGCTATCTCAATGGAGTGTTCCTTGTCCGCTCGCACCAGCAAGCCTTTCTTCCACTTCTGCGGAGTCACCAGTTCAACGTGGTCAAACCAGTCGTAAGCCCAATACAGGATCGACCCGTAAACCTTGCCGAAGTTGAAAGAGGAAGTGACACCTTCCCTCGGCATGGCGTGGACCTTCTCGATCACGACCACAGTTCCAACCCGGTCTACTTTAGGTGTCATCTCCACAGGATCAACCACCCCTTCTTTGATAGGCAGGTTCTCCACACTAGCCAGCTTTCCATCGAGCAACCATGCCGCTGCTCCTGTCTTTCCCGGATCAATCCCTATCACACTCCTAATCATCGCTCGACCCTCTTCAAGTGGGAAAAGAGTGGCGGCATCTTGCCTTTGTATTTCTTCCACATCTTCACGCTCCATCTCGTGGACATGCCGTTCTCCCCCATCATCACGTCACCCACTGGCCTGCGACGATGCTTGTCCTTCTCGGCTCTGGTCATTCGTAATATCCTTTCCTCTCCTGGACCGCTTTTCCTATCACTTGCGATAGCGTTTCCCTTCCCAAGCATCAGCCATGATTGGCCAGTTCTTATAGAACCCCTCGCGCCTTCCCATGACATCCATGAACTCTGCCATCCTATCACTCTCCTCCCGCAATTCAATGACTATTTCATCGTAGACGGTAAGCACAGTGTCAAGTCCAGCATCCTTAAGGGAAAGTTCCTTGTCCTTGAGGATTTCCCTGGCCACGGCTTGGGTCACGTTCTCCACCAGCTTCCCGCCATAGGTATCGATCCTGCGCCACTGTCCGTTCTTCATGGACATGAGGGTCAGGGCCTGACGGTATCCGCAGTCACACTCCCCGGCCTTGCAAGCTTCTTTCTCGGTAGGCTTGTGCCAGGGCGGGCGACGGCGGCGAAGCTCCGGCTGGAAATACCATATCTTCTTGTCGTTCAGCAGGGAGATGGCCAGCCAGTGATCCCGCTCCACCTGGAAGCTGATGCCGCGATACGAATACTGCTCTCCCGGATTGGTCACTGCCGCAATGGCGCAGGTCTCGTATTCCTCCCACATATTGACGATCATGGGGTGCGCTTCACGCCACTTTCGCTTTACCTTGTCAACCTCTTCATCCGAGTGGCGATCCGAAGTATCGAACCCACGCCACGCCCCAACACCTCCTCCAAATTGAAAGGCCAATTCCGCGATCTTGCCTGTCTGCCTTTCCTCGGGGTATTCAGCCTTGGTCACGGTGCCTACGGGAAAACCGTAGATCATGTCGGCAGCCTGCTCGTATATCTTGTCACCCCGAGCGAACGCCTCCACCTTCCACTGTTCCCCGGCAAGGCAGGCAGTAACGATGGCCTCAATCGAAACGAAGTCAGCAGCCATCAGCTTGTTGCCCGGCTCGGCAGTGATGTTGTGCCGGGATGCCTTGCTTATGGCAGTCATGGCATCCCCGAACAGCAAGTCCAGGTAAGTCGCGTCCTCCTTGGCAATGGCATCCATCAGCAGGTCAGAGTCCATGCTCTCGTCGTTGCGGACAAGGTTCAAGGGCTGGAACCCAGACCCCGTGTTGCGGCCAGTGGTCGTGCCGTGGTATCGCGTCTGGTTCCTCGCCCTGTGATCGTCCATGTCAACGTGGTTGAGCATGGCATCCAGCTTCTTCGTGCTGGCCTTGGCGAGTGACAGGCGCAGTTCCAATACCTCACGAATGATACCATCAGGTATCAAGGCCACACCATCACTGACGATCTTGCCGTTCAGTGCCTCCGTGATCGTGTCCTTCTGCAAGTTGGGAAGGTCCAGGCCCTGACTGGCCAACCAATCCCGCACCTGCTTCACCTGGTTGGGAGAGAACCCGGTCAGTTCCCTGAACCTCGTGGCATAATCCTGCCACCTCTCGCTCACCACCTTGCGAGCAGAGTGTATGCCGTCCACGTCAAGGTGCAGGCCCCGCATGTTCATGGCCCGGTCAAGGTGAAACAGCTTCAGTTCCCGCTCGGGAAGCTCCCCGAGGAACCTGCTGATACCGGCTTCCAGGGCCACGTCATCCTTGCAGTAGTCGATGAACGCTTGCAGGTCCTCTGGCGGTATCTCCTTCTTGGCCGTCTTGAGGTGCAGCTTGGAATACTTGGAGATCAAGCGGGCACCCTTGGGGTCCTTGCCCTCCCCGCCCAGGGCCAGTGTCAGCTTGTCAAGGGAGGCGGGCAAGGCGTAGTAACAGGCCACTGCCATGCTGTCTCGCCACTGTTCCGGCTTGATGGGAGGGAAACCATGGCGCGGCACGAGCACATTGTCCCACATGGCCTGCTCGAACGACACGTTGTGCGCCTCGATTGGAACACCTCTTGATATGAACCAAGACAAGTCTGTTGGAGGCATTTCTCCTGGAACCCACGACTTGATCTGATCGCCTTCCAAGTGCGTCCAAGCAAGACAGATCATCTCCGTGGTCGGATGCTTGGAGTAGTTCCAAGCACCCACCTTGAGAAGGTCGGCCTCGCTCTTCGTTTCCACGTCAAGGGTAATCATCAGTTGTCCTCAAGCATAAGAAGGCTTTCCTCAAGAGAGAGCAGGAATGCTGCTGCCAGATAGGGGACTATCGTGTTCCCATACCCTTGAACAGCGTCCACCCAGCCGGGAACCCCATTAGCCAGCGGGTGTGTTCCGGGTTCAACGGGCCTGGCCTTTCCGTCCTCGCACAGAACGTAAGAACCTGTCTGCCAAGAAGGCCATTTACAGGCACCGTCAGGTCGTTGGTTCCGTCCTTCCAGTCTCTCGCGGTAGGCGTTGCCCAGCCCGCCAACCAGTTGAACTCTCTTGTTTCTCCGCCTGGAAACAGCCGCCCAGTAAAGACGCTGCCTGATGTGCGGCGCACCAATGCCCGCAGCGCACAGATCGCTGGCCCCGAATTCATATCCCAGTGTTTCCATCTGAAGCCGTATATCGGAGAGCCATTCCCTGCCAGCCGGGCTTGCAACCTGCTCTCCAACAATGATTGAAGGTTCACATTCTTCGATGAGGCCCTGGAACACTGGCCAGAGGTGTCGTTCATCTTCGTCTCCCTTTCCTCTTCCTGCTTGACTGAAGGGTTGGCATGGCAGCGAGCCTGTCCACAATCCCTTGATGTTCTCCCACCCGGCCCATCGCAAGGCCAGTGACCACCCGCCGATCCCGGCGAAGAAGTGGCACTGATGATTGGCCTTCAGCAATTCCGGGTCAACGTCTTCCACCGACTGGCAGTCAAGAATGCCACGCGGGATCATCCCTTGGTCCATGAGATACTCATGCCAAAGAATCCGGTGCCGTTCAATGTCATTGTAGTAGTGAAGCATCGGATGCTTGTCTCCTTGCTTGGCGGGGGTCGATGATGGCAGACCCCCGCCGTTCCGTCAATCAGTCGCGGCGACGGCCATCGCCCTTGTTGCCGGAGGACTCCCCGCCTCCGGCCTTCTTGAACAGGGCAGTCCGGTCCTGCTTCTGAGCCAGCCTGTCTCCGTCACGGGTCTTCTGGTATGCCTCCAGGTAGAGGACCACGGACATGATCGGATCGCCGTCATCCCCCGTCCGCTCATACGCCTTGCCCTTGACGGCGGCGCACCCGAAGCTGCCGTTGAAGACCTCGCTTTTGTTGACTGGCTCAATGGGGTTGACCTCTGCGTCGAACACCTCGATCCCGCCATCGGCCTCGTCGCCGTTCTTGTTGTAGAGCGAGGACGCGCTGACGACATCCTTGCCTTCGTAGGCTTCCCCGTTCTTGCCGTTGGCCTTGCGCCGGGCAGCCTTCTTGTCGCCGTCACGGATCGGCCACCGGACCCAGCCGTTCTTCTCATACTGGTTGAACTTCTCCTGGCCGAATTGCGCGACCATGACGTTCTCCAGGTATTTCTCGAATTCGCCAAGCTGACCCTGCTCGAACACCATCTCCGCAGAGTAGTTGGGCTTGCCTTCCCGGCCCTTGTCATCCTTGTAGACCTGACGAACGAACAGGTGGCCGTTGATGAGCCTGCCCTCCGGCAGTGCAAATGCTCCGATTTCTTCAGTCATGTGTTCTCTCCTTGTTTCAGTAGTCTTCGGTTTCTTCAAGGCGGGCAACCGCATCGTTGTAGGCATCAACGGCAGCTTCCGCTATACGTCTCCATGATTTCTGTTCCGCCCAGCTTGCCTTGCTCCATGGCCTGATGCGGCGTGAGGAAGCCTCATACGCAGCTTTGGCGCACTTGTCAAGAGTGATGTCCCTCATGTTGACACCTTCGTGAACAGCTTCTTCACGTCCGAGGACAGGCCACGGCGCAGGTCGGTCTCGGGAGCAATCGTCCGGCCAGCGGGCGGCTTGAAGGCCCACCGTGCCACGAACTCCTTCCCGTTCGGCATCTTATCCATCTGGGCAACGGACTTCATCGTGCCCTCGTGCAGGAAGGGCTTGAGATTGTCCTCTCCCTCCAGTGCAGCGAATGCCTGGGCAAGCCCCTCGAAGGGCGCGGCAAAGGCGAGCGATCCAAACTCCTCGAATGCTGGCCCGAACACGCCTTCCTTCCAGGCCCTGTTGCTCTTGCCCTGCACCAGCTTCCAGCCGGGAACCTTCTGCTCCTTGGACAGGCGGGCAAAGGCCGCTTCCCGGACAGCCTTGCGCTGTATGTCGGCAATGGTGGACAAGGTGAGAATGCGCCCCATCTGTTCCAGCGTGAGGGCGGGCGCACCTCCCACGTCATCCATCAGCTTCGTCAACTTGGCAAGCTCCTCTATGTTTTCGAGCATGGCAGGGCAGCCGTGGCCACGGGCAGGACAGAACCTGCAATGGTCCCCGGCAAAGGTGTCAGTGGAAGTCTCGGCAGCATCCATGGCCGGGACCAGCACCTCGTCCGTCCACTTCCTGATTTCCTCCACGCTGTAGGAGTAGGAGCGGATAGCTCCGTCCGGGTGGAAGCCTCGCGGCTGGGCAATGTAGGCCACGACCTGCTTGTATTTGCGCCACCCCTGGAGGACTTCAAGCACTCCTGCGGCATAATACATTGTCTGCGGGTTGTCCTTCACCCCGACGACCACGCCAACGCCATGCTTGTAGTCCCAGACATGCAGCGTGTCGCCGTCAGGATACACGAAGTCTGAAGTGCCATACATCAAGGGATGAATGCCTTCGGCATGGAAGGGAAACTCGATCATGCCAGCACCAAGATCAATGCCGTGCTTCTCTCGGATGGCGTCAACGTATTCCTGCGCGGCGTCGGCAGAGGCAGCATCAAACCCGAACCCCCTTCCTATGTATTGCCAGGCGTCGGTGCCCAAGCCAAGGCATTCGGCAACAACCTCGTGTGCTACAGTCCCGAGCGCGGCATGTTCGCTTTCCCCGTCTTCGATGCCTCGGCTCATGTTGGCCGATCCGGGACAGGCGATGAAACGGTACGCCGCGCTACCCCCGAGGGGCGAGTGTGCAGAGGGCAGGCTCACGAACGCCTCCGAGACCGATCGGTGGCAGGCTTGGAGGTCCCGGCAGTGTCCTTGGCCTTCGTCTCGGCAGCCGCGCCCTTCATGGCCTTGGTGACAGCAGCGACGAACGCCTTCCGCTTGTCCTGCGGGATCGACTGAACCCCATCGTCCCCGGCAAAGTCCTTGACGACCTCCTTGGCCTGTTCGACCCCGGCTTTCTCGGCCAGTGCGGACACGGCTTGCAGAAGCTGCTGGTCCGTAACCGTCTGGTCATCAGAGGCGTCACCGTCTGACGATTGGGAGTCGTCCTCCTGATCCTTGGGAGCCTTCTTCGACCTCTTGTGGTCCGAAGTCTTCTGCTCCTGAACATCGGAAGCTGACGGAGCGGCAGCCTCACCCGTGATGAGGTCGTGCAAGGCCATCCACTCGTCGAACACTTGCTGGATCGTGTGCGTGTTGTCCCACACAAGCTGCAAGTTGAGCGTATGGTCGCCCGTGCTGTTGTGATTCAGTGCCACATGGTTTATCTTCATGGTATTTTCTCCTTTCCGTCTTGCGCTGCCTAACACCAGTGTCAGATATTGTCAAGAGCCAAGTGAATGTTCTTCGCCTTCTCGAAAGCGCGTGACATGATCTTTTCGTGCAGGCTGTCCGGCACGTAGAGGACGTGGCCCAGGACATGACTGGCCTCCTGTCCGTAACGGTGCACCCGGTCCAGCATCTGGTCGTTGTTCCCCGGCACCCAGTCCCATTCGGCAAAGACGACATGGTGGGCAGCCGTCAAGGTCCATCCGACACCCATGGAAAACTGCTGGCCGAGGATAACGCGGCAGTTCGGGTCTTCCTGAAAACGGTCAACGGCATCCTGCCGCGCACCAACGGCCACCGAGCCGTCGATGAACCCGCATCCATACTTGGCAAGGCCACCGTTCAGGACCTCAAGCACGGATCGGTGCCACGCGCTCACCACCAGCTTCTCCACGCCTTCCTCAAGCAACTCCTTGCAATATGACAGGGCTTGGGGAGCAAGAGCCTCACCCACCTCCCTGCGGGCAGTGGCAATCGCTCCGTCGATCAGCGCGGCCTCGTTGAAATTCTTCGGGTCCACGTCATGCAGTCGCTTCGCCTTGAGCCAGCCCTCCGACTTCATGGCCTTGCGCACCTTGGCGTCCTTCTCGACCGGGAGCATGTGCCATTCCTTCGAGGGAAGCTGCGTCAGCACGTCCTCCTTGAGCCTGCGCACCATGAAAGACCTTCTAAGGCGTGATTGCAGTTCATCCAGGTTTCTAGGTTGATTGCGAACCATGGCCCTGTGACGACCAAACTTGTTCACGACACCTGTAGGGGTGTTCACCTCATGCCACCCCGTCGCGTAACCCCAACCCATGGAATAGTATCGCTCCCTGAAGTCTTCCAAGGTCATGCCGTCAAGGCATTCCTCGTGCGACATCAGGCGAGCCATGTTGTATATCTCTACGGGCTGATTAGGCATCGGCGTTCCTGTTGCAGCCGTGATGTATCCACACCTGCTGGCCACGCCGTCATAGATCATGCGATGCTTCTTGCCGTCCTCGCCCTTCTCCATGCGGGTTCCGCCAAACAGTCGCGTGGTCCTGGCGTTGCCGTTGGGGTCTTTGGCGAAGTGCGCCTCATCTATTATGAGATGATCCCAGAAGCCGTCGCATATGGCGTCATAGAGGCCATCGTTGCGCAGGCTGTCATAGCTGACGATCACGAAATTGTGGACCAGGGACACACCGTCCCGCGCCTTGAGGACCGGGTAGGTGGACAACCCTTCCAGGGTGGACCACATGCGAACCTCGCGCTCCCAGTTCAGGCGCAGGGACGCAGGGCACACAATCAGAGTCTTCCTGGCCTCCAATACATTGCCTGTAAGGAGACACTCGCAGGTCTTTCCCAGACCGGGAGCGTCCCCGAAGAGGCCATGGTTGCGCTGGACACGATACTCGACCCCGGCCTGCTGGTAAGGCTGGGGTCTAAGCTCGCCCTTCGGCCACGGAGCCTTGAAGAAAATCGGCTCCGTGGCACGGCTCATCGTCTCGCGGTATTCGCTCAATGGTCAACTCCAGGGGGATACATGCCCATAAGCTCAAAACCCGTGCCTTGCTGGACCAGCCAATGGTCGCCATCACCGTCACGACAAACGAATGTCCAGTTCCCCGAATGGAAGTTGGCAAAGAGCGAGCATACGTATTTGCCCCCCGTCCCCACTCCCATGTAGAGCATGTTGTCCTTGTGTCCCTGATGGCGAGCCACCCAATACCCTTGGACATCGGATCCGGATTTCAGTATCTGCATGGCCATGGTACCTCTGCCGGGAAGCCCTTGCCCCAAGGCGGGGGTGACGGCAAACCCGACTGCGGTGGCCGTGAAAATGGAAACAACTGCAACAGTGTCCTTCAACAGGTTTTTCATGATTGTCTCCTTCCGTCTCGCTCTTTTTCTGTCACTGTTCCTTCTCCTCTTGTTGCTTCTTGAAAAGCTCCCTGTTTCGCTCGCCAACGGGCTTGGCTCCCCGGTGCGGCACGAGCGTTGTCTGCTCGCCCAGGGTCACCTCCACAAGCTGGTAATCGAACGAGTGGCCTTGTTCGGCGTCCTTCATCTTGACCACCTCCAGGGAAGTGAACCAGTTCCCCCCGTGCTGGCTCTTGTCGCCAGCCTTCAGCACAACATCAGCATCCGCCGTGAACACCCCGGAACCCCTGGACGTTCCGCCCTTGTTGGTGTGGTGCAGGGCCAGGACTGACGTGCCCTCGCCGAACGTCCGCATCATGTCCGCCATGGCCGTGAAAAGGCTGGCATTCTCCTGGGCATTCTCGGACACGCCTTGCATGACGCGGGAAATGGTGTCAATCACGATCAGGGAAGGCCTGTCCGGCAGGCTCTCGATCAGGCCACGCCAGTCACCTGGGTCTTCCATGAGACGCGGCGCGGGATCGAGAAGGTAGAAGCGATCAACCTCCTTGCCTTCGTTGTGAACGATCTCCCATCCCCGTATTCGCTTGCGGAACCCGGACAGGCCCTCCCCCGTCACGTATATCACAGGTCCGGGATGGTCAATGTCGGCGTCTGTCCAACGGGATGTTCCCGACTTGGGAAAGCCAGTGGCCACGCTCATGGCCACGTCCAGGGCCATGAATGTCTTGTAGCTGCTTTCAGGCGCATGAAGAATGCAATAGGTGTCCCTCGGGATCAGCCCCTTGACGGTCCAGGACGGGTCAGGCAAGGACGAGATCGCGCTCCTTGCATGGACACGATACCGGCCCTTGCGCCAAATGCCCTCCTCCTCCGGCTCTGCCTTTTCGTCAGGAGCGTGGCTCTCGAACAGGCTTTTGCGCTTGGCGTTCCGATACGCTTCCGTCAGGTTTCCTGGTGGCGATGTCGCATAGAGATAGGCGTTCGTCACCTTCTCTTGCAAGTGGCAGAATTCGGCTTCCGTCCAAGGTGGCTTGCATCGAGCGTTCCAAAAGTCGATCATAAAGTTCAGGGCCGTTGCTTCCCCAATTCCCAGACTCCTCAAATACGTAGCAGTCGCGTAGGCGCATTGATCCCCTCCCTGTCCTTCGATTGCAATTTCAGCATCCGTTTCAAGCCACTGGACGGCGGCTTTCACGTTGTCCGGCAGGTCCGGCTCGATCAGCCAGTCATCCCAGCCCTCCACACGCTCCACACGCCGTCCGGCAGCAGCAGCAAAGGCGTCCGACCGATACGCGGGATCACCTTGCGATTGCCAACTGTATTCCCCATCTGCCGTTCTAGAGGGAGGCAACAGGACATACGATCCTGCACACCTCACGTCAATGTTGTCGCCCAGCTTGCTGGCAGACGGTGGCAAGGCCTCCCCGTCTGCAAGAGCATAATAGCGATGTTCGCCACCTCGTGGTGTCGTGGCAATCATGCCGGTATCGGGAAGCTCCAGCTTGTCAATGTCTGATTGCGACCAGCCAGGATCAAGGTCCACTGCCACCAGCCCGGACGAAAGCGGGCACATGGCAACATTCGCTTCCGGCCACCGATCCCACCACGCTTCCACCTGTGCGGGATCGCTTGAAGCACCACTGACCCCGTTAGGGTTCAGGGGCCTCTTGTTGAGACCAACGGGGAGGATGGCAAATCCTCCCCGTGCGTATTCCAGTGCTGCCGCTTTCAAGGGACTAGCGGCAAATGTCAATCAGCTTGCGCAACATATCTGCCGGGTTCACCCGCTGCCAGAAGGCGGCATCGGCGGCATCGGCGGCATAGGCCGCCTCGGCGGCATCGGCGGCATAGGCGGCATCGGCGACATAGGCCGCCTCGGCGGCATCGGCGGCATAGGCGGCATCGGCGGCATAGGCGGCAGAGGCGGCATCGGCTGCATCGGCTGCATCGGCGGCATCGGCGGCATCGGCGGCAGAGGCGGCATCGGCTGCATAGGCGGCAGAGGCGGCACAAAGGGCAGAGGCGGCATCGGCGGCATAGGCGGCATAGGCGGCATCGGCGGCATAGGCGGAAGAGGCGGCATCGGCTGCATCGGCGGCATCGGCGGCATAGGCGGAAGAGGCGGCATCGGCTGCATCGGCGGCATCGGCGGCATCGGCGGCAGAGGCGGCATCGGCTGCATAGGCGGCAGAATAGGCGGCATAGGCGGCAGAGGCGGCATAGGCGGAAGAGGCGGCATCGGCTGCATAGGCGGCATAGGCGGCAGAGGCGGCATCTCTTGCCTCAAGCATGGCCTTCCACTTGTCTCCGAAACCCTTTCTGTCCGCAATGTCCTGCAACATTGGCATCACGTCTTCCCAGAGCCAGTCAATGATCGCGCCAGAAATCTCCTTCTCGTGCTCGCGACCAGTGCCAGCAGCCATTGGCAACAGGCTTTTCCATGTCGACGAATTGCGCAGATCATGCGACATCTTGTCCTGAACCCTGATGATCCATTGGCCCATGACGTAGCTCATGCACGGCGGAATTTTGTCAGTCAGTTCCCCGCTTATGGCAAGGTTGATCGCGGCAATCGAGCAAGCCGCCTCTTTCGTCCCCAGACCTACAGGCAACTCCACCTTTTCGAGATACGCCTCCAGGCTATCCCTCATTTCCTGCGTGAATTCCATGTGTCATTCTCCTATGGTTGACATGAACGCTTGAGAAAATCGCTTGAAGCCCCCGATACCCCGTTAGGGTTCAGGGGCCTCTTGTTGAGACCAACGGGGAGGATTTGCCATCCTCCCTGTGCGTATTCCAGTGCTGCCGCTTTCAAGGGACTAGCGGCAAATGTCAATCAGCTTGCGCAACATATCTGCCGGGTTCACCCGCTGCCAGAAGGCGGCAGAGGCGGCATCGGCTGCATAGGCCGCCTCGGCGGCATCGGCGGAAGAGGCGACATAGGCGGCATCGGCGGCATCGGCGGCATCGGCGGCATAGGCGGCAGAGGCGGCATCGGCTGCATAGGCGGCAGAGGCGGCACAAAGGGCAGAGGCGGCATCGGCGGCATAGGCGGCATCGGCTGCATAGGCGGCAGAATAGGCGGCATAGGCGGCAGAGGCGACATCGGCGGCAGAGGCGGCATAGGCGGCATCGGCGGCATCGGTGGCAGAGACGGCATCTCTTGCCTCAAGCATGGCCTTCCACTTGTCTCCGAAACCCTTTCTGTCCGCAATGTCCTGCAACATTGGCATCACGTCTTCCCAGAGCCAGTCAATGATCGCGCCAGAAATCTCCTTCTCGTGCTCGCGACCAGTGCCAGCAGCCATTGGCAACAGGCTTTTCCATGTCGACGAATTGCGCAGACCATGCGGCATCTTGTCCTGAACCTTGATGATCCATTGGCCCATGACGTAGCTCATGCACGGCGGAATTTTGTCAGTCAGTTCCCCGCTTATGGCAAGGTTGATCGCGGCAATCGAGCAAGCCGCCTCTTTCGTCCCCAGACCTACAGGCAACTCCACCTTTTCGAGATACGCCTCCAGGTTATCCCTCATTTCCTGCGTGAATTCCATGTGTCATTCTCCTATGGTTGACATGAACGCTTGAGAAAAGGGCACGTGACCCCGCCCTTAACCAAATCCTCCCTGTGCGTATTCCAGTGCTGCCGCTTTCAAGGGACTAGCGGCAAATGTCAATCAGCTTGCGCAACATATCTGCCGGGTTCACCCGCTGCCAGAAGGCGGCATAGGCAGCATCGGCGGCATGGGCGGCAGAGGCAGCATAGGCAGCATCGGCGGCATGGGCGGCAGAGGCAGCATCGGCGGCATGGGCGGCAGAGGCGGCATCGGCTGCATAGGCGGTAGAGGCGGCACAAAGGGCAGAGGCGGCATCGGCTGCATAGGCGGCATGGGCGGCAGAGGCGACATCGGCGGCATAGGATGTATAGGGGGCATTGGCGGCATCGACGGCATAGGCGGCATAGGCGACATCGACGGCATCGGCGGCAGAGGCGGCAGAGGCGGCAGAGGCGGCAGAGGGGGCATCGGCTGCATCGGCGGCATGGGCGGCAGAGGCGGCATCGACGGCATAGGCGGCATAGGCGGCATCGGCGGCATCGGTGGCAGAGACGGCATCTCTTGCCTCAAGCATGGCCTTCCACTTGTC
>CBDEUZ010000005.1:0-59502 GCA_965243495.1 Dehalococcoidia bacterium
GCCCTGAGGGACACTGAGGGACACTCCTACCCGTCTACCCGCCCTGAGGGACACTGAGGGACACTCCTACCCGTCTACCCGCCCTGAGGGACACTGAGGGACACTCCTACCCTCCACCGGCGCCCTGAGGACCACTGAGGGACACTCCTACCCTCCACCGGCGCCCTGAGGACCACTGAGGGACACTCCTACCCTCCACCGGCGCCCTGAGGACCACTGAGGGACACTCCTACCCTCCACCGGCGCCCTGAGGACCACTGAGGGACACTCCTACCCTCCACCGGCGCCCTGAGGACCACTGAGGGACACTCCTACCCTCCACCGGCGCCCTGAGGACCACTGAGGGACACTCCTACCCTCCACCGGCGCCCTGAGGACCACTGAGGGACACTCCTACCCTCCACCGGCGCCCTGAGGACCACTGAGGGACACTCCTACCCTCCACCGGCGCCCTGAGGACCACTGAGGGACACTCCTACCCTCCACCGGCGCCCTGAGGACCACTGAGGGACACTCCTACCCTCCACCGGCGCCCTGAGGACCACTGAGGGACACTCCTACCCTCCACCGGCGCCCTGAGGACCACTGAGGGACACTCCTACCCTCCACCGGCGCCCTGAGGACCACTGAGGGACACTCCTACCCTCCACCGGCGCCCTGAGGACCACTGAGGGACACTCCTACCCTCCACCGGCGCCCTGAGGACCACTGAGGGACACTCCTACCCTCCACCGGCGCCCTGAGGACCACTGAGGGACACTCCTACCCTCCACCGGCGCCCTGAGGACCACTGAGGGACACTCCTACCCTCCACCGGCGCCCTGAGGACCACTGAGGGACACTCCTACCCTCCACCGGCGCCCTGAGGACCACTGAGGGACACTCCTACCCTCCTACCCGCCCATACGCGACTAAGCCCTACCGAGGGATATCCCGGTAGGGCTTAGATTGATGTAAGCGCTAGGAGGAGTAAAACCTATGCGTACTATGCGCTATCGCCAAGAGTTGCCTGGCGATATCTCCGCTAGCGTAATGTGCCGTGTAGTTGCTGATTTCGATACCGCTTTTCGCGATAGCATTTGAAGCTGTTCCGTAGGCGGCGTAGTAGTCGTAGTATCCATCAGTGTTGTTGTGGTCCCAGGTTTCGTACCTGGTATTCCACATATCGCGGGCTATAGCCGCAATATGTTGTGCCTGAGTATCCGTTAGCATTTAGATGACCTCCTTAGGAGTAATCGGTAACCGTTACATCTAGTTGTGTATGGCAACTAGCGCAATAGGTTTCGTAATCGAATTCGTAGTCGGCAAATACCGGCGCCTGAGGGTTACCCTCGGGATCAAATACCGGTAGATTTACCGCGCATTCAACGCAATAGATATCCGCCCAATATTTGTATGCGACAATATCTGTCGCATGTACATACCGTATATCGGAGTACATATCGTTCCTTTCCTTAGTATCCACTTACCTGAGTAAGCCGGTAAGCCCTATGCGGCTTACCCTTATCGCGGGTTTTCCGTATGGGGGAATTCAACCCGTATGCGTGACTACGGCATACGAGGAGTTCTACTATGCCGTTATCCGCGCGGTAATGCGCGGGATCAATGCAGGGATAGGAGAATTCCACCACGTCACAAGTCGGGACCGGCGCGAAACCGGGCCCATACCATTCGCGGGATTCGCGATTTGTGGTAGCTGTCGTTTCCATATGGGTAACAATAGCCTACCCCTAGGACCTATGCAAATGGGAATCGGTGATAGGCGACAGTGATCTACGCTATCCCGACGGCTATCAGCGATACCCGGCGTTGTTCTACGATATGTAAGAATCTTTCCACCTTTTTTCGCGAGTTAGCGTTTCCCCAGGTAGATGACCTGCACTCCTACCCGCCAGGCGCACTCCTACCGCACTCCTACCCGCCAGGCGCACTCCTACCGCACTCCTACCCGCCAGGCGCACTCCTACCGCACTCCTACCCGCCAGGCGCACTCCTACCGCCATGCCGGTTTTGGTTGAGGTCGCGCCGCGTTTGACGATTTTCGACGTTGGTTGGCGTTGCGGAATGTTGGTTTACGTTGCCGCCAGGTCGACGTTATCCCAGGTCACACCACATTATGCGACGTTGTTCGACGATAGTCTACGATATGGGACCCACACTCGAACATCCGTTCGGATCCGGCACAAACCCGCGCGGTCATTTGAAAATAAATTTGGTGGGGTTTTGGTTGGTGGTGGTTGTCGCTGTGACTACGGTTGGTTGTCGCTGTGGTTGGGTTGGTCGCTTGGGACATGTGTTGGTTGTCGCTTGTGATTGGTGTTGGTTGTCGCATGTGATAAGGGTTGGTTGTCGCTGTGATTTTGTCTCATTTTGGGACATTTGGTGTTATTTGTTGTGGTGGGGGGGGTTGTCGGCAGGGTTGGTGGTGGGAGGGGTGGTATTGTGTGGTGGATGCCGCGGCTTGTTTCCGATGAGAGTTTGCTTCTTGGGCAGTGGGTGGACGCTCCGAATGTGGTGGGGTTGGTGCGTTTGTTTCTGTCGGGTGCTAGTGGGGTGTTGGACGCGGTGGAGGCGTTGGATGGTGTGCGGCTGGTGGGGTCGGGGGAGGGTGTGTGGTTGGATGCGATAGGTGGACGGTTGGGGTTGGCGAGGCCGTTCGTGCCACGCCCGGAGGTGGATGTGCGGTTCGGGTTCGACGACGCTGGTGTGGGGTTTGACCGGGCGGCGTTTCGGGGACGGGCGTCGAACGATCAACTGTTTCCGTTGGGGGACGTTCCGTTCAGACGTTTGTTGACAGCGCGGGGGATCACTTTGCTGGGGGACGGGTCGCTGATGGTTTTGCGGCGTGCCGTTCTCGCTGTCGACCCGGACGCGACGGTGGTGGACGGTAGGGACATGACAGTGACGGTCACCACCCGCCAGGAGGGTTTGTTGACCGTCGCCAACGAAACGGGCTGTCTGCCACGACCCGCCGGAGTGAACCTGGTGTTCGTCCAGCGCACCAGTTTTCCACTCGCTTGGGACGACGACAGGCTGGTGTGGGAAACTGGACGGCTCGTGTGGCCATAAACCCCAAAGACGAATGGTGGACCCCCCCGGCGATTCTTGACGCTGTGCGGGAGTCGTTGGGTGGCGAATTTGATCTAGACCCCGCGTCGTGTGCCGAGGCGAACCGGACGGTCCGAGCCGTCCAACATTTCAATGTTGACGATGACGGACTCGGACGGGACTGGTGGGGGCGGGTGTGGTGCAACCCACCATGGTCATCGCCCGGCGTGTGGGCCGACAAACTGCGAGTCGAGATAGATGCTGGCCGGGTGACACAAGCAGCGTTCATAGGTCCGTTCTCCGCAGCCGACTGGGTCGAGCGACTGTGGGTTGACGCAGGGCATGTGGTAATGATCCGAGGCACCCGACATGCGCACCAATGGGCCGGGCCCGGGGCGGAACAGTCAGCGATAGGCCGCCCGTGGACATGGGGGGTTTTCCTGACAGTGTGGGGCGGGCGGGTCGAACCGCTCAGACGACTAGGAGCAGTACGATGATCCACCACGGAGACTGTCTGACGGTCATGACAGCCATGCCCCCCGAAACGGTTGATCTCATCTACGCTGATCCGCCGTTCGGCCCCGGCGCACCATTCGCGGACTGTTGGGAAGGAACTTCGGTTGAGGATTTTGTCGAGTGGATGCGCCCACGGGTGGTCGCTATGCGACGGCTGTTGAACCCGTCGGGCAGTTTCTATCTTCACTGTGATCCTTCTACTAGCCACTATCTCAAAGTGATGATGGACACCATTTTCGGGCAGGACCAATTCCAAAATGAGATCGTGTGGAGTTACGGCTTGGGTGGGTCCTCGTGGAAGCGGTTTTCGCGAAAGCATGATGTCATACTGTTCTATACCCGGTCCGAGAACTGGTTTTTCAACAAGCCGATGGTGCCCGCTAAGTCGCAACGACTGAAAGGCAAGTTGAAGGGCGCAACAGATGTATGGGCCATTCCTTCTATCAACAATATGGCAAGGGAGAGAACCGGCTATCCCACCCAAAAGCCGCTGGCCCTGTTAGAGCGGATCATCCGAGCCTCGTCCAACCCCGACGATGTGGTGTTGGACCCGTTCTGCGGATCGGGAACCACTTTGGTAGCCGCTCAACAGTTGGGCCGACGGTGGATCGGCATAGACCAATCTCCTGAGGCAGTAGCGGTAGCCACCCGCCGGTTAGACTAAAACGGTATGGCTGACATCAACCTACGCGCTGCTGCCGTCCAAGCACGAGACGTAGAAGACACCGACCTCATATTCGCCGCCGACCCGACCGTCGCCGACGGCACCGCCCTCAAAGCAGCAACCGTCGCGGAGATGCGCGGCAAGCTCGGCACCGCCCTCTCCGACACCGACCCGCAAGCCCTAGCCGCCACAGCAGCCGAAGGCACCTCCACCGAAGCTTCCCGCGCCGACCACGTTCACCCGACCACCGGGATACCCACCCTCGTAACAGGCGGGACACCCACCACCGAAGGGACAGCCACCCAAGGCACCGCCAACACCGCATCAAGATCAGACCACGTGCATCCCAAGCGGACACTCACAGACTCGGACATACCAGCGTCGATAGCCCGCGACAGTGAACTTCCCCAGCCTTCGACCGCCACTCCCACCAACACACCGGGATCGCCGAAGGCTGGGGTCGCAACAGCGTACGCCAGAGGCGACCACGACCATGGCGTAACACCAGGCGCAGGCGGCGGCGGTGGTGAGGACAACGTCCAATCAGACTGGGATGAGACGGACACCACCTCCGACGCTTACATCCTGAACAAACCGACCATTCCCACCGTCCCCGCCCGAGCCGGTGCGTTCACCGCAGCCGACGAAACAAAACTGGACGGCATCGAAACCGGCGCTCAGGTGAACCCGACCGACGCGGAGATCGGAGACAAAGCGTTCTCCAACCCGCCATCCGACCTGAGCACGGCAGAACAAACAGCCGTCCGGTCGGCTATCGGCGCGGGAACCGGCTCGGGCGGTGGTGGCGGGGCGTCACTGTCCGACACCGACCCGCAAGCCCTAGCCGCCACAGCCGCGGAAGGAACAGCCACCGACGCTTCCCGCTCCGACCACGTGCATCCCACCACCGGTCTTGCAGTGTTGCAAACGACCGGCGCGACCAGACCACCCGCCGCCACCGGCTCACGCGGGACCGGAGCGACCGCGTCAAGATCAGACCACGTCCACCCACAGCAGACCGTCCCCGCCCTAGCAGACACAACACCCGGCAACACACCAGGCACAGCCAGCGCAGGCACATCCACGTCAGCGTCACGATCCGACCACGACCATGGAATCGCCACCGGCGGGTCGGCACCACCCGCAGCGGCACCGCAAGCGTTGACACCCGGCACATCAACCCTCCAAGTCGGCGGGGCGACGCTGGGAACCGAAATGGGCGACAACGTGAGCGTGGACATCCCCATCACCGCGTTGGGTTCCGGGACGCTCGCATCCGGCCTGTCATCCAACAACTTTACGTTGAAGGCAGGGTCGTATCTGATTTTCGTTCACATGGACGAAATATGGAACACCACCAACACGAACAACTCGTTGCAGTATCGGAGCATCGTCGCTTTGGAAATCACCGGCACCCTACCCGCCGGAAGCATCCACGACCCGATGCCCCACTACTTCCGTGGTGCGGTCGTGGGCAGTCCCGCCGAAGCAGCCGCCCAAGCGTATGTGCATCTACCCGCCGACACGGAAATCGGTTTGGCGCTGGTTGGATATCCCGGTGTCGGCGAAGACAACTCGTCGAACAAAAACCTCAACTATCACTGCACCATCGACCAGGTTCACATTTTCCCGATGGGCGGCATCAAAGGCGACAAAGGCGACAAGGGAGACGCAGGCAGCGGCAGCGGCGGAGCGTCCGCGTTCTCCGAACTGACCGGTCAGATCGCCGCGTCGCAGATACCCGACGACGTGATCGACGGGGACATGATCGACGCGGGCGCGGTCGCCACCGAACACATCGCCGCCGCAGCGGTCATCAACAGCAAACTGGCACCCAACGCGGTGTCGAGCAGCAAGATCGCATCCGACCAAGTCGAAACCCGCCACATACAAGCTGATGCGGTGACCACGGCGAAAGTAGCGGACGGTGCTATCACCGCCGACAAGATAGCTTCTGGTGTGATCCCATCTAACAGCGGCACCACAGTTTCTGCGCACACCCCCGCGGCGGGTGACACCGAACTGGCCGGGGTGGACATCGACTCGACCGACTATGAGATCGTCGACCGGCAAAGCCGCGACCGTCTACATGAGGTCGAACAACGAGTACATCCGATACGCGAGATTCCCCAAACGTGGGCGGACATTGCCGACACGAGCGCCGGTTGGGTGCTCAGCAGCGCCCTGTCCCCAACTTTGGCCTCGCTCACATACGCCCAGTCCGCCGTGACTGGAACATCCGCACAGTTCGTCTATGTGCGCATCCCGGTCGGGGCGGTCCAATCCAACTACCGGTTCCAATATACGATCACCGGCGGTTCCGAAAACGGCGAGGTGCACAACAGGGTGTTGGGCACCTGGTCTGGCGAGCAGGTCGGCTCTGACACGTCCTGGCGGTACTATCGCATCGCCTTCTACGAGGGTTCCGGCTTTTCGGGTGGGAAACTCCAAGTTGGCGGATCGGACACGTTCGAGTGGGAGGGGTCACTGACCAGCGAGGCGGTCGAAGACCAGTTGGACGCGCTCGGCATCCCACAACAAATCGGCGCTCTCAAAAACGTCACCCGAGACCTGCATTTGGACGGGACGACCCGCCTCGTGAAAAACTCGGCGGCGGCTACCGCCGGTGTCGCTCGTGTCGCTGTTGCTAACTCTGCACTGCAGGCCATCGAAGCAGGAACACAAAACCTGGACGTTCAAGGGGTCACGTTCACCGCAACGCTGGCCAACGCCCATTTCGGCAGCACCGCCACCACCACAGACCAGCCGGTCATCAGACTGGCCCAAACCGAAGACCGGGCCGACTGGCGCATCCTCTTCGACACCGCCACCTTCCTGGCCGGTGGGTGGGTGCCGATCACCGTGTCGAACGGGTCGGCCACCCACGACTACTACATATCGAGCAAGGTCGACCGCACCACCGAGATCGCCCTGTACAAGAGCACCGAGGAAACCACCTACTATGGGGAGCTTCGTGACGGACTGGCGATACCACCCGTCACCACAGGCGGAGGTGCGGCGGTGACCGGTATCTGGCGAGGGACACAAGCCCAGTATGATGCGATCACGTCGAAGGACGCCAACGTCGTCTACCTGATCGAATCCACGTCATAAATGCCACTGTCGCAAACGCTCACCCTGTCGCACGGTAGAGAGTTCGGCGGCAGCAACGCCGGTGTCCGACTAGACGATTCTGCTGATCCGGTAGCGATGGACCCCGGCTTTTTCACCGTCACCACAGCCACCACAGCTACCACAGGCAACTTCGTCAAAGCCACATTCCGACAAACCACCGCCTGGGTTCACCTGTCCACCGATCTGTGGCTAGCCAACATCGGCGGCACACCCACCGGGTCCCGAACCGATCTCGGGGTTGACCTGTACTCGCCGACAACCGACCGGTGGTGCCGGTTGAACTTCGAGACCTATCAGGCGACTTCGTCCCGGTCGGACGGTTTGGCCCAAGTGTCGTTCGACCGGCTCACGACCGTCCCCACAGGGATCACCGGACGCTCATATCAGTCCCTCAACGACTGGGCGATAGCAGTCGAAGCTGCGCTGCCGCACGATGTGGACATCACGTTCATGAGCGCATCGTCTACCAGTCGCCTCGCCCAGGGCACGCCGTTCTACCTTGGCGACAGCGAAATCGTCGGTGTGATGCTCGGCGACGAAACCATCGCCCGTTTCTACCTCGGTGACAATCTGGTGTACCAGGCCGCCGGATAGCACTATCGCGGCCTGTTTTGACCATTTCGATGTCCACTTGACTGTCCACCCCCAAACGGCGAGTTGTGTTACCTAGACGGTACAGACAACCCGTGATCTATTGTTTCTAATCATCGGCTCGCATGATCTGAAACATTGGATCGTTTGGTGGTGGTGGTGGGGTGTGACTACACTAAGCGGTGGTTAGGTCTGCCAGGGGTTGTTTCCTTGTTTCTTTCTGGCCTCTGGCAGACCCCAAAATTGTGGAAGGAGCAAAAGATGTGGAAGTCAGGACCCCGGTTTCATGACCTCTTTTCCGGGGTTCTGGCCTCCCTCCTGCGGGTGTGGTCGTGGCTGTGGGGTCCGTTTCTGGTAATCTTGGACATTCGACGATGCCCGTGCTCATCGTGCGGGCCTGACATAGGAGGCAGATGGTGAAACGGTTGCTGATTGGGGTGGTGGCTTTGGCTTTGACGGTCCCCGCGGTCGCAGCCGCCCCTCCCGTGGAGGCTGCACAAGAACTAGTCGGCGGCAACGCGTACAGCCACATGTCATGGAGGTGCCGGTATTGGCCGGAGCGGATTGAATGCTCTTTCGGTTTTCAAGATGGACAATATGGACCGAAACTGGACGAGCAGCCCATTTTCCTGTATTACCGGCAGAAACGCTCGGTGGTTCACCATTCGCGTGAGGATTCGCAGGGCCGCCGGTATGTTTACAAGGGGAATTACATACTTGGGTAGACGAAACTGAGCGTCTAGGTGGTGGGGTTGATAAACCGCTTTGATCGCATGTCGGGTTGGGAGCGGTAGCGTAGGACGGCTTCGGCGGCCTTCTTCAGTTCCACCGGCGGTTGGGGCTGTTTCTTGGCGGGTTGTTTCTTCTTGCGTTTCGGCATCAGAACAGTGCTCCTTGAGCTAACGGTTTACCGGTGTAAGGGTTGTTCATGGGCGGGAGGTGCGGGCGGCGTTGGTCAAAGTGGTCGGCGATGGACCAGAGGTTCATCCGGTCATAGCGTATACCGGAGACGTGAATGGGGCCTAGGTAGGCGTCTGCTTTGGCTTTGGGGCTGGTGATCGGGTCGAGCGTGATGTAGCACCCCACCGCGGCGTTCTGTTTGTTGGTGACGTTGCAGAAGGCGCGGAGGCCGTCGACGGGCGGTTTCTTGCCGCCTTTGACTTGGGCGATGGCTAGGCGGGTGGGCCAATCGTCTGGTTTGATGGTAAGGGTTGCCCTGCCGTCTATGCCCCCGTCTCCAACCTGGCGGACGTTCGGCGCGAATCCCGGTGCCCGTTGGATGGCCCAAGTCTCAAACCCGAAAGCGTTAGTGGTAGCCAGCATCTTGGCGGATCGGTAATCAAATGGAATGCCGTAGGTAGGTGTCCTGCGGTCGCCGAGGCGTTGGAGCATGACCTCGATGGCGTGAGAGTCGATGTCTACCCCCATCCACCGGCGGCCGGTAGCGTCAGCCGCCGCAACGGTCGTCCCGCATCCGCAGAACGGATCCAACACCACGTCTCCGGGGTTGCTGGACGCTTTGATGATCCGCTCCAACAAAGCAAGGGGCTTCTGGGTGGGATAACCGAGGCGTTCCTTCGCCTGAGAGTTAAGAGGACGCACGTCAAGCCAAACGTCTTGTGACAAAACCCCCGGCATCTCATCAAGGTATCGAACGTATTGCGGCACGGTTCCGGGTTTCGTCTGAATGATTCGGCCCTCTTCAATCAACCGATTCATGTTCTCTGGAGAAAACCGATAGGGTCTTTTGACGCCTAGCACCTCATAGGGCGTGTTTCCCTTTGCAGTCGTATTGTCCAGTCGGTATCTGCGACCGGTTCCCTGTTCGATATGACGGTATTTTGCCTGGATGTAGCTCTTCTCATATGGGGTGTAAAGCTGATTCCAGGTGTAAGTGCTGCCGCGAGAATAGTAGAGGATCGTGTCGTGTACCCGCGCGTGGTGCTGACGCGCCAGACTGTGTGCAGTGGTGCGTTTCCAGATGATCTCGTTGCGGAAGTTGTTGGCCCCGAAAATCCCGTCCATCACCGCCTTTAGGTAGTGGGAAGCTGTCGGGTCACAGTGCAAATAGATTGATCCATCGGGCTTGAGAAGCCGACGGCATTCCTCCAGCCGTTCGGCCATGTAGGTGAGATATGCCAGCATCCCCGACTCCCCCAACATGCGATACAACCCGCTGATGGCGTTGTGGGATGGGAGGGCGATTGCGCCCAGGTAGCGGTCGAGCCGTTCCGCCGCGGCGGCGTCCCAAACCCAAGTGTCAGCGAACGCCCGATATTGGGCGTCACCGCCGCCTTCTGGAGAGAACAGCATGTTGTAATCCTGTTTGGAGTTAAAGGGCGGATCGGCATAGATCAGGTCTACGATGCCGTTGGGCCATTGGCGCATCCAGTCAAGACAGTCACCGTAGTAGAGAGCGTTGTCGGTCGGGTGGCCGAGGGTCACGTGGCGATGCCGCGTTCTCCCCCCACCAAATCCGAATACAACAATCGCCGCCCGACCATTCCCCAAGCAACCAACCCCATCTGCATGGCAGTGTCCAAATGGCGAAGGTTGTGACGCCCACAGAACTCCACCACATACCGCTGTAAATGCTTCGGGGATAGACGGTGAAAGGTGCCCTTATGCGCCCGTTTCAGCATCGCCCAAAACGACTCGACACCGTTGACGTGAGCCTTCCCGCTCACGTACTCCCCTACCGAATGGTGTACCTTCTCGCGATTGGGAAGCCCGTCATAAGCGGTCGAACCGTCTGTGTACACCGGGCCCCCCCCAGGAGCCACCCGCTGAACAAATCCCTGCAAGGTGTGAGCGTTGGCCGCGTCCACCACCTTGGCGGCGACCATGCCAGAATCCCGCTCCCGCACTCCCACCACCGCGACCTTCCCCACCGTCCCGCGCCCGAGGTTGGCTTTCTTGTGGGCGTGCTTGTTCTTCTCGATGCCGCCCATGTATGTCTCGTCCACCTCCACCGGACCCGACAGCAGAGACGGGATGAACGCCTCGAACGCCTCCCGTATGCGCTGTTGCATGAACCAAGCCGTTTTCTGTGTAACGCCGAGATCGCGGTGCATCTTCATCGAACTCACGCCCTTGAGGTTGGTCAGGTTCAGGTAGATAGCATATACCCACTTCTGCAAGGGGATGGGCGAATCGGCCATAACAGTTCCCGTCTTGACCGAGAAATACTTGCGGCAGTCCCGACACCGATAAGGCATCTTCGGGTGGGAGGCTTCGTGGGTGTTAACCGATCCGCACCGTGGGCAGTCCCGCTCCCCATCCGGCCAGACGATGCTCTCGAACCACTTGGTAGCGGCCTGCTCGTCGGGGAACATAGCCGCCAGCTCCAACATACTGATGCCCCTCCGGTAGTGCTTCCCCGGTGCCTTATACGCCACTTTCAACCTCGTCAAATATCGCTGTCTACCAGCAATTTTACCGATAGGGTGTGACACTTTTCAGATCAGCCGTCTACCCAAGTATGTAATTCCCTTTACAAGGCCCCGACTTCGGTGATGGGATGGTGCGAGGACGGCAACCCGCAACCCTGCCTGTCGTTTACCGGGAACAAGAGCTACACCTTTACGTTGCCGACGAAGGTGGACGCGTGCCGGGTGGACTATGGCAACCGGCCCCCATCTGACTACTTTTCGTCCCCGATTGGCGTGTGCGACAATCGGATCATTGAGCGGCACACCGGATGGGAGGTGAGTTTTTGGGTTGACCGGTGTTTCTCTCAGTGCCCGCCGGTTCATCGCATGAACCTGCCGACCTACTCGAAGCTGAAGGGCCGCGACGGCGCGCATCTCTATGGGGACGTGTATTCAACGGGCGGGACTCAAAGAAACCCCCATCATGGCAAACTGTGAGTGGTGACCCTCGGTCCTAGAATCCGTTCTAACGCCCCCAACCGAAGGAGCAACAATAATGGCCCAACTTGACGGATGGTGGCAGCAGGCCACCGGCACAGCCGAATCCCTCCACGGCAGGATGGCGGGAATCGAAGCAGAAGTAGACCAACTGCTCCGCTACCAGGCCAACCCGGATTCGTTCGACACGAAAAACCGACTGGTGGTGGAGGGCCTGGCCGACGCCCAAAATGACATTCGCAACACGGCGGCAACCATTCAAAACAGTGTGTTGGAACTTCACAACGCTGCCGCCCGGTTGGGCGAGTTGGCCAACTTGGAATTGCCGCACTGATGGCAACCACACGACTTATGTCGTCCATAAACGACACCAGCAACGACGAAGCACGTGCCATCTACGAAAAGATGATGGCCGAACTACAAGCCGCAGGCGTGACCCTCACCCTCATACCCCACGACGGGGACGACGACGACAACGACGGCTAAGCTAGAAGTGTCGCACTAAACCCCACACCCGAAAGGCACCTAATGCGTCCCAAACTTGCCCTCATCGCCGCCGCCGCTCTGCTGCTCATAGCGGGGTGCGCCACCCCCACCGCCGTCAACGATCTCGAAACCCGCCTCGCCGCCACCGAAACGTGGATCGACCAGTTCACCGCCGACTGCGCCGCCGAACAGCAAGCCGTCCTCGCACGACTCGACAACGCCGAAACCGGCGAAGACCGCACCCAAGACGAGGAACGAAGCGTGTGCGGCCAATCAATCAGCGCAGACGGGGCCTCCTACAGCTACGCCACGGTCGGCGACTACCAGACCGGCAGCAACGGGAGCGGTGACGATTCGACGGGCTGGTTGGAACAGGCCGCCGGTGCCGCCGAAGCCCTGCACGGGCTGCTCGAAGGCGTGGACGAGGAGGTGTACCAACTGGAACGGGCCGCCAACGACGAACTGAACCTAGACGACCGGCAGGTAGCGGACGCGGTGGCCGATGGGGTGGCCGACGTGACCGCCGCCACCGCCAAGGCCGAGGGTTTGGCCGACCAGGTGAAGGCGGCGTTGACCCGCCTTTCCGAACTGGCCGCCAAGGTCACCATCCCCGACCCGACCCCCACCACAACCACAACAACACCAGCCACGACGACCACCACCGAAGCACCCACGACGACCACCACCGCGGCGGCAATGCCCAACCCGGACCCGGATGGGCCGTGGGTCATCGTCTACTCGACCGAGCCGTACGACTATGAGAACGACCGGTGGCCGGGGTCGGTAGAGGTGCTCCAATGGACCGAAGACGGGCCGTTCATCTTCGAGCAACGGGCCGACGCCGACCAGGTCCTATCCGCGATCTTGGATTGGGCGGCGGCAGGGTCCGACGACGAATCGCAAGTCAACCAGCACTTCGGCGTCGTCAACGCCAACGAGCTAAATGGCTAAGTGGTCGCTGCACGTCGAACAAGACGAATCCCGAGTGTGGGACCAGCCTTACGACGCCCCGACCGCAGAGGCCGCCGGTAGAGGTGCCGCTCGGACCCTGTACCCTGACGTGCCGACCTCTTGGTTCTCTTGGGAGAATCCGGTGTTGACCGTCACTGATGTGATGACAGGGACGGTTCGATGTCGCATCACCGTCCAATCTGCCTAACGCGGTAAAACTTATACGACTTTTACGCGTCCTCTATACGAACTAGTCGGTACGCCATTCGCTGCCTAACTCCATAGCGACGTTTGCATGTTGGCGACGGGAAAGTTCGCCCATGCGACCTCAACTCGGTGGGTATCGAGTTCCGCTGCATTCGCCCCCACAGAGGACCACACTTTCTTTTCGTGGCGATCCCATCCGAGATGATCCCACTCGCTGCCATAGCCAGAGATGAGCACGCGTCCGGGCAGTCCAGTTAGCACAGCCGACAGGCGCTGATAGTCCAACGGGGCCTTGTATTTCCGGCTGGTGGTGGTTGTCGGGTAGGGCGGATCGCAGTAGATCACAGCCTGCGGATCGTCACCGCAGTACGTTTCGATAAGGTCAACGCCGTCCATGCATTCCAACTCTGCGTGCTTGAGGCGTGCGGCCAAGGCTCGCACGTCATGCTCGGTGGGCAACGGACCGGCTCTGATGACCGTAGCGAATGTCGGGTTTGTGATGAACGAGGTGTAAGAGCGTGTCAGGACCACTGTCAGCGCATACGCGGCGACAGTAGGTTCGGGATCGTCCAGCCGTTCCTTAGCCCACTGGAACTCGTCCCGCCCGACACGGGCAGGCGACCACTTTAGCCAGTGTTCCAGTTCCGGCCCGCGGTCTCGCACCACCCGCCACCAGTTGATTACCCGACTGTTCACGTCGTTCAGGACTTCCCGCCGGACGGGAGCACGCTGACGGAACACACCGCCCATACCAAAAAACGGTTCCACATAGGTGCTGTGCCAGTCTGCTGGCAACATAGACGCTATCCACGGTCCCGACCCTCGACCGGTCGCATCCTTGCCGCCCAAATAGCGCAGTGCACGCAGCCCGTTCATCCTTCGCCTCCTTGTTAGTCGGTACGCCATTCGTCTATCTTGCGCCGGTCATCCACGTACAGTTCCACCGTGGGCGGCAGTACCATCCCATACTCGGACTTGGCAATCGCCCGCTGCCTGAACACAAAGGTGCGGTCCTCGCGGCTCATGCGAGACAGGCGTTTCTGTCCCCACTGGCGCAACAGGTCCGGGTCGTAAAACTGGGGATGCTCCATGTGGTCACACCGGAGGCACTGGTGGGGGCAGGACTTGCTCATCGTGTCGGCCCTTCCTTGTTGCGTTTCCTCCAGTTGCGCTGGTGTTCACGATTCTGCGCCTGGCGACGCTCGGCGGCGCATGGGATGCACCGCGTCCGATACGGTGATGTCAATATCGTGTCGCAGTCAGCGCAGGTACGTTCGGGGCAATGCACGGCGCATTTATGAGAACAGGCCGTGGGCTCTGTCAAAGCGGCAGCCCTTCAATACGGTCGGCGATCTTCGCGAACGAATCCCCGTCGTCGTTCATGTCTATCAGGACACGCTGCTCCTCGGTTGACAACCCCAGCTTGTCCAACATCGACACCGGCAGGTCACCTGCTTTCCGCTGACCGTCGGAGAACCGATACTCCCACGAGTCCGCCCTGGCGATGGCATCCCATTTGCCGTCGCCCAACACGTCACAGGCCACACCCAAACAGCAGTAGTAGTCTCCCTGTCGCAGGGCACTTTTCGTCTGCTTGTATTTGCCGGACCTAAGTGCGTCTACCCACTTGGCTCGTGCTCTTTTCACACTGTTCATCCTTCACCTCCTTGTTGTTGTTTCTTCCTGGCGGCCTGCAACTGTGATCCGATCCTCCGCCGCTCCAACTGGCACGCGTCCGCAGCGCACCACTTGCGCCGATGACCGAACACCTCCTTCCCACACGACGTGCAACGCCGTTCCGGTGTGCCGTCCGTGGTGGTAGCGACGACTTCCCACAGGCGGGGATGTTTCGACACGAGCCGCAACGCTGTGCCCTTCCGCCGTTTGTGCGTTTTGTACGCGTCCTCCCAGATCATCGTTCGGGATGGTCGTGCCTGCAGTGAGCCTCGTATCCTCGCCGCGTCGGGACCACAAAAGCCGTCCACTCGTTCCCACATTTCGGATATTGGCAGGGACCGCGGTAGGCGTGGGCTGCTCGTTTTTGTCGTTTCGCGGTGGCCATTTTCTGTGGGCTGATGGTCATGATGTTTCTTTCGTCGATGTGAACATTGTGTAGGTGTCGAGCAGCACTTGCCATTCCAGTGCCTGGCGGGTTTCTGCTAGCAGTGTCGGGTCTTCTGGTATTGTGATTGCGGGTGGTTCCGGCTGTGGTGGGTGTCCGCAGGTGGGGCAGTGGTTCATCGTTTAGGTCCTTTCTCGGCTGGTAAGCATCATAGTAGCAGACGCGCTTAGGTTTGTCAAATTGGGGTGTTCTCGCGCTACACTGTCAACCGTATGTGGGCTAAACTCACAGTCGAATATCCCCTATTCAGGAGAACCGAAATGTCCAAAGTCCAAACCGTGTTTGACTTCTTGTCGAAGGTCAGCATCGGGGTTATCGCCGCCGCAGCCTATGTGGAGTCCGTAAACACCGGCGAGTTGCCCCCCGAGATACACGCCATCGCTGCGATCTTGGTGATCCTCTGCAACGCCTTCAACGTTGCCGTGCAAGCCGTCGAGGACAAAGAGACGTCCTAACCCAAGCGTGGCTATTCAGGTAACCATCCAGCCGGGTCTAACCCCGGCAGACGTGGTAGCCAAAGCCACCGGCTATCAAGACGCGCCCATATCGGCGCAGATATTGGCGGACGCCTGGGGCATACCCAACCTGGCGGCGGTAGCTCGGGCGTTCGCCAAAGCCAACGGGTACACGAATCTGAGCATCGGCGATCCCATTTGGGACGCTTCGACGATGAACGGCCCCGCCCAGTTGGAACCCGGCCAAAAGGGGGCGGCCAACTTCGCCCAAAACATTCTCCGAGCCTATGTGAGACTTGAGCCGACCGGCTGTCACCTCGTCCAAATCCAAGAGGAAGTCGTTTTGGCCGACCATGCCATCTGGGACAACCGGAAAAACCCGGACCGGCGGGAGTTCAAAGCTGCCATGTCGGTCAAGTCGTCCACGTCGGTCGAGTCGAGTTGGGAGCATTCCCAGACGGTGGGGATCGCCGCCGAGATAGGCACCAAGATCGGTCCCGTGGATGCTAAAACGAGCGTGTCCTACGAGGACTCGTGGGGCGAATCCCACGGTGAGTCCCGCGGTGAAGACATCGAGTTCTCCAACGACATCAGCGGCGAACTGGAACCAGGTGAACTGCAGGTCGCGGCGCTCACCCAGCAGCGGGGTTTCGCCACCATCAAAACAGACTTCCAAGTTGTCCAACCGTCCTATGAGTGGAACCAGCCGACCACCCAGGGCTTTCTGGTTGGCTTTTCGGCGCATGGGACGGTCAAACCCACCTACGGACCCGGTGGTCCTATCAGCGTCAGTCAGGTGGTCATCACACTGTCGCACCTGTTCGACCAGGCTGGCAAAGCCCATTCGGTGAAAAACAGCCGCACGGACATCATCGGCGTGTTCGCAGACGCAGACCTAACGTCCTACCCGATTCCCGACACTTCCGAGGGGAGCGTCGAAACAGCGACGGGTGTGCACTCGCTGCGGACCACCTACCCAACCGCATGAAGGAGAACGAATGACCTACTCGCGGCCTTTGCGGGTTATCACCCCTGACAACGCTGGGGATGTGATCCCCGGCATTCCCGACGGCAACATCGCCATACCCCAGGAGATCAACGGTTGGTCGCGTGCGACACCGGCGGACCTTGACCATCAGCGGGTGATCGTGTACATCATCACCCGTCAGCGTCTATCCGCGCGCCTTTCCCAGACGGGACGGTCCACCGACAACAGCAACGAAATACTGATCGCCCAGTCCGCCGGTTCCCGCCCTGGGCGTATCCTCGTCGAGGAAGGTGTCAGCCTCTGGTTCAACGGATCAGGGTCGAACAACGGCGGCAACTTCCTCTCCTACTGCATTCGCTAAACCGCTGTGAGTTTGTGGACGAACGCTGGCCAGAAGCTTGGGTGGTCATCGGCGTCCTCGCCACGGTGTTGATCGTCGCTGTTCTCCAAGTCCGCTGCGTATGATCTCGGCGATAGACGTTTCCAAATACACGGGGATTGTCACCACGGTGGGGTGGAGAACCGCCGTGACCCGCACACCAGGTTTGCGTCTGGCCATCGCCGGTTTGTGGCATGGGCGCAACCCCAACAAATACGCTGAGGCGCAACTCGCCGCGGCGAGGGAGGCGGGGTTGAAGATCGCAGGCTATGCGGTTCTCAACGAACGCAGCGGCGTTGAGACGATGCACCTGGCCGAGGCCGCCGCTGGGGATTTGTGGTCGGGGTTGGAGTTCGTAGCGTTGGACTGTGAGGTGGGTTTCACCAAGCGCACGTTTACCGAGGCTGTTGACATGATCCACGCCGCCAGCCTACAGGCGGTCGTGTACACCGGCAGGTGGTTCTGGAAGGGACATTTAGGCAATCCCCCTTGGGGCAGTCACCTGCCCTTGTGGGATTCTCTGTATGACAACATCCCGGACTTGGCCGACGATCATCACAAGCGGTGGGTGCCGTACGGTGGGTGGGCCGGTCGGATGGGGAAGCAGTATTGGGATCACACTGGGCAGCTTCCGTTCTCGGGGGATGTGAGCGTTTTCGACCCTGCGATCCTCGCCGGTTGATGACTGCCGGTCGGGTCCACCAGGGTGACTGTCTGACGGTCATGACCGCCATGCCATCCGCAACGGTCGACCTGGTTTATGCTGATCCGCCGTTCGGTCCGGGTACACCATTCTCCGACAGTTGGGAAGGAACTTCGGTTGAGGATTTTGTCGAGTGGATGCGCCCACGGATCGTCGAAATGCGACGGCTGCTCAAACCGTCAGGCAGCCTTTATCTTCACTGCGACCCGAAGACCAGCCACTACCTCAAAGTCATGATGGACACCATCTTCGGACGGGGGAACTTTCGCAACGAGATCATATGGGCGTACCGGCGGTGGCCAGCTAAACACCCCAATTTTCAGCGTACGCACGACACCATTTTGAGATATACCTTGTCGAGCGAGGCCATCTGGAATCAACTGTATGAGCCGCTGGCCGAGTCCACTCTAAAGCAGTGGGGAGACCGGAAACAAGAAAAAGTTTTTGATGAGTTTGGCAAGCAGCGCAGCATATCCACAACCATCAAGAGCCCAGGTGCGCCGATGCGGGACGTGTGGGATATTTCCGTGATCGCCCCGCGCGCACGAGAACGCACCGGCTACCCGACCCAAAAGCCGCTGGCGCTGTTGGATCGGATCGTCAAAGCCAGCACCAACCCCGGAGACCTAGTTTTGGACCCGTTCTGCGGGTCGGGTACGACGTTGGTGGCCGCTCAGCGGTTGGGCCGCCGGTGGGTCGGGATTGACCAGTCTTCCGAAGCAGTCGCAATCGCACGCGACCGGCTCGACCCTGCGATCCTCGCCGGGTAGCCTATCCTTGGGGTCATGCGACGGCCCACATGGACAAACGACAGGCAAATAGCGCACAGTCTGTTCACCGACACCTGTCTGCTCATCCGCCGCAACGCCCAACGCGACAGCCGAGGGTTGCCCATCGTCACCGACGACACACCCCGCCAGATACCCTGTTTGTCCGCTCCGCAGTTCATGCCGTTCACGCCCATCCGCCAGCGCATCCCCGAAGAAGGAGGCGTCCGCCTCGAAGCAGTCCGCATCCTATGGACATTGGAACCGATGATCGCCTCCGCCAACGTCCGAGCGGCGGACCGGATCATCTGGCACGGGGAGACGTGGCATATTCACATGACCCAAGACTGGGGTGGCTATTCCGAGTCGGTGCTAGTCAGAAACGAGGTGCAATAGATGGACGGCAGCGCTCTCGAAGTCAACGTCCGCGGTTACGTCGCCGAAGGATCACAACTGCCCACCGAACAGGTCATCCCCGGCAACGACAGCAGCATGCCCCGACCGAAAGGCACCTACGCGTCGGTGCTGTTCTTCAACCATCAAGTGATCGCCTGTCACAACAAAGCAGGCGTTACCGAACTGTGGATACGCAGCGACTGTTCGTTGCAGTGGTATCGGGAGGGATGTGTAGAGGCGGCGCTCAGGTTCATCGCCTACGCCGACAGCGACCAGGGTGTCATCGACGCCAACACCCTCAACTTTCGCGTCGCCGACGGCAACTTCGCCCTCAAACGGATGGACACCATCGTCTCCAACTTCTTCGAGAAACGAGTGATGATAGACCATGGCATCCTCTGGTGCTACTATCTAACACAGACAACCGAAAACGTTGCAAAGATACCGTTATACTTCCGGCAAGACGGCCATGAGGGAATAGAGGTGACAATAGATGGCTGACATCAGCGAAATAATCAGAATCACCACAGACATACGAGGCGTGGTGTCATCCCTCGAAGGGTTCGGGGTGGGACTGTTGGTAACCACAAACGACAGCCTGTCCCCATCCGGGACGGGAAAAACACAGTCGTACTCCAGCCTGGCCGAGATGGAAAACGTGTTCCCCGCGGGGTCCGCGCCTCTTGCCGCTGGTAGCGCATGGTTCTCCCAAAATCCGCTGCCACTCCCGCTCGCTGTTACCAGGTGGATCGCCAGTCCGGTGAACACCCGCCTCGTCGGAGGCACACCAGGCGAAGTGGCAGACATCGACGCGGCCAACGCGTCTTTCACGGTGAACGGCAACGACATCACCGTCGATCTGTCATCCGCATCGTCCTACGCGGAGATCGCGGCTGCTATCCAAACGGCGATTCGTACGCAGTCCGACCCGCTCGACGACGCGACCTTCGCCTATGTGGACACACGCTTTGTGTTGACGTTGACCAGCACCGACAGCATCGAAACCGAGTTCGGTCAGGTCGGATCGGGCACCGACATATCGGGACTGTTGGGCATGACAGCCGCTACCGGCGCTCAATACCAGCAGGGCACCGACACCGAATCGGTAGGTGCCTGCCTCGCCGCCGCTGAGACTGTCCTCGGTGGGTATTCGTTCGTGATGATCGACAACGACGTCACACGGTCGCACATCGGAGTCAACCTTGACACAGCCGAATATGTCGAAACGTCGAAGCAGGTGTTCTTCATGTCGGCGGTTGGCGACGCGGTGCTAGTCCAAAACGAAACGACTAGCGAAGCAGCCCAAGTTTTCGCTCTCGGTTACACTCGCACGGCGACGACCTGGTCACGCACAGCCGATTACAAACACGTGAGCATCGCCGCGAGGATGAGCGCTCAGGACTTTTCCAACGGTGGTGCGATCATCACTCCCAAGTTCCGGCAACTGCCAGGACAGGCCGCTGACACGCTCACCCTGTCCGAACGCAACGAACTGCGCCGCAAGCGGGTCAACTACTACATTCGCAGAGGCTCAACGGCCATCTACGAAGAGGGATGGTGCGCCGCGGACGGCATCTGGCTGGACTCGATCATCTGGTTGGACTGGCTACAAAGCGACCTCGAAACGGCACTGTTCAACGTGCTCGTTTCGTCACCGCGGATACCGATAACCACCACGGGGATGGCAACCCTCCGACAAACGGTGAACACCGTCCTCGAAAACGCTGTCGTTACCGGCGGGTTCGGCCCCGGTCAGGTCAGCCCCGCGTTGGCGGCGGAGATCAGAGCAACCACGATGAACAGCGAGTTCGACGGGACGTTGACCAACGGCTACCTGTCGTACATCGCTCCGATCAACACACGGTCAGCCGCTGCGGTGGCCGAACGTCGAGCACCCACCATTCACATATGGGGGCGCGGCTCGGAAGCTGTCCACTTTGCGTCAATCTCACTTGTGTTCAGGGGGTAAACGATGGTCGTAATCCAGTCACAGAGAAACATCAGCCTGCTGCTTCAAGGTCACCGTTTCCAATCGTTCGCGGAGGAAGAGGAACCAGTTTCCTTCGACGCGCCGGAGATGCTGAGCGTCAAATACGGTGACGATGGGACGATGTATGTGAAGTCGTCGGGGATGCTCGGCGGCGAAATGACCGTCCGTCTCGCCCCGACCAGCCGCTCCGCCGGATGGTGCCTGACCAGGCGGATGGAAGTGAAACGTGGGACGCCCATGGTTCTCGCGGGGACATACTCCGACCCGAACCGTAACTACTCGGCGGACCTCCGCGGGGGTGTCCTCGTGTCGTGTCCCACCGCGGTCACGCCTGGCACCACCTTTGAGGCCACCTTCAAGTTCGAGGAAATAGACGACCACAGCGAAGGTGCCCTGTTCGGCGACCCGCCCGGTAGGACATGACGAAAACGCTGACTCAGCGTCTCAAACCCCTCGCAGCGACACAGTTCACCATCGAAACAACCCAGTTTCGTGTTCAGAAGCTGACACCTATGGAAGCCAAGGACGTGTTCGAGGTGATCCGTGTCGGTCTCGCGGAAGCAGGGGTGAAAGCCACCAGCAACGCTGACGGCGAGGCAACCGGTGCGAGCATCATGATGCTCCTAGGGTTACCGATCCACACGGTCAACTGGCTTATAGAGGCGATGTTCAGGACCATCACCTACAAACGCCCGGACACCACCGAAAACGTGCTCGGTGGGGATGAGGACACGGGTTTCAACGGTTTGGAGATGATCCACGTTTATGAAGTGTTGGGACGGTCGCTCATCGCAAATTTTATCGGGTCGTTGGACGTCGTGATTTCTCGTTTCCCCCAGCTAGGGATGACACTGCAGGCGATTACCGACCCGCCGATTACCCCAACGTAGACCCTCTTTTCGCTAATCTGATCCGGTCGAAACTGATCCAACGGTGGGAACTGGAAGCACGCCGTCCCGACGGGCAGCCCATGCACGACCTGGGTGATATCCTTGACCTCAACGAAATCCTGATCGTCGAGGCTGAGGATCGGCGCAGGGCAGAAGTGGCAGCGAAGAAGGCGGCGCGCTAAATGGCGACGATGGTCATTGACCGGCTGATAACCGAGATTCGGTTCATCGGTATGCGTCGCAGCATGACCCAGTTGCGGGCGTTGGACGCTGCTGTTACTCGCACGCGGATGCGGTTGAACACGATATCTGGTGCGGCGTTTCAGATGGGTGCGGCGGCTGCGTTGCCGCTGGTGGGGATCGCTAAAACGGCTCTGACTACCGACGCGGCGTTGCGTCGTTTCCAGGCGAGGACTCGTGCTTCCGCCCATCAGATGGACTTGGTGAAGGAGTCATCGACGCAGATCGGTGCTCGCCTGCCGTTGATGACCGCTGAGATCATCAAAGCGCACACGGCGTTCTATCAGCTTGGTCACAGTATCGACCAGGCTTTGGAAGCAGCGCCGGAGATTTCGACGTTTGCTGCGGCTGCGGAGTTCACCGGTGTTGAAGATGCCGCACGTCACGTGTCGTATGCGATGAACCAGTTCGGTTTGGACGTGAGCGAAGGCGCTCGGGTGTTGGATATGTTCCTCTACGCCGAAACCCGCACCCCTGCCTACGCGTATGACATTGGTAAGGCGTTCCAGTACACGGGTAAAACGGCGGCTGTGTTGAACTTGAGCATGGAAGAACTCGTGTCGTTTTTGGGGATCATGGCCGGTTCGGGTTCGTCGGCGGAGCGGTCCGCTCAGGGGTTGAACGCGGCGTTGAACAGGATTTCCCGTTCGATGGCTGGTATTGGACGGTCGAAGAAGATCGTGGCGGAGGCGTTCGAGGGGTTGAAGATTGACATGGACTGGTTGCGGAACCTTGCGGGTACGGAGGGATGGTTCACCAAGTTCATTCACAAGATACGGAGCAACATCGACGAGTTCGGCCTTGATCAGGAGACGGTGATTGCTGCTATCGGGACGTTGGGTGGTATCGAGTACGCGTCGGCGATCACCCACGCCATCTACGAGGCGGAGAAGTTCACCAAGGTGGCGGAGGAACTTGCCGAATCGTCGGGGGAGGCGATGCGGCAGGTGGAAGTGTTGATGAACGTGGGTATCTCGGGGGCGGGGAAGGCGCTGATCGCCTTGTATGACACGTTGGAGGTGCGCCTGGCGGACGCTGGTTTGGCTGATCCTCTTGAGGCGATCATGAGGAAGCTGGGCGAGTGGATCGTGTGGCTGACTGAGGCTAACGAAGAGGGGGAGTTGTTGCGGGAGAATTGGCTGCGCACGATCGTCACCGCGTTGAAGCTCGGGTTTTCGTTGTTGTTCTTGGCGGCGGCGGCGAAGGGTTTATCGGCGATTATCGGTTTGGGGCATGGGCTGATGCGCATGTTCGGCGGTGCGGTGTCGTTGACGCTGTTGCCGCTGAGATTGTTGCGAGGGCTGCTGGTGGGGACGTTCCGTACGCTGTTTAGGGTGGTGTTGGGGTTGTTCACGCCGTTGAAGTCGCTGCTGTGGGTGATGACAACGTTGGGTAAAACAGCGGCGTTCATGTGGTTGAAGGTGTTGGGACCTGTGGGGTGGCTGATAGCGGTGGGAGCGTTGATCTATTCGGCGTGGACTCCGATCAAAACGTTCTTCCAGGGGTTGTGGCAGGGTTTGGTGGACGGCTGGTATCGGGTCCAAGACGCCGCTCGGAGTTTGGTGGACAGTCTCGGTCCGGTCGGCGAGGGGTTGCGGGCGTTGTTCACCGAAGACGCAACCGAACAGGGTCGGGCGTTCGGGGACATGATTATCAACTTTCTGGTGAATGTGATCGCATGGGTGGAGGAAATGATGCCCAGGCTGATCGAAATGGTGGAGACGATGATTCTCGTGTTCGAGATGCTCGTAGCCATTTGGGAGTGGCTGGGCAAAATCGGCGGGTCGGACGTGTGGCGGTCCATTATGGGCGCGACCAAGGGGATCGGCGGTGAGGACCCGTGGACGGGTAAGAAGATAGGAGCTTATGCGGGGGGGCCGGTCGGTGCGTACATCGGTCAATGGTGGGACGACCTGTTTGGTGGGGACACGGCAACGGGCACCAGCGGCGGCACTCTCAATCCGATCATGGGCCCGGTTCTAACAGACGTGCGAAACGGCCTTCCGTCTGCGGGGCCGCCGTTGCCGACGACGACCAACTCGACTACGAACGTGTCGGTGAGTGATGTGAACGTGACGGTCAACGCTCCGGGTGCTGACAGCGAAGAGATCAGCGACAACGTGGTTGACGAGTTGCGCCGCCAGGTTCACGCGGCGTTTATGCAGGCGGACGGTCAGGTCAAGTAGCGTCCCTAGCCTGCCCGATCAGCAACAGTCGCAGTTCGTCGAACCCGCGGTTGGTGATGCAGGTGTTGCACACCGTCCACGATTGGATGTCTTGGCGTACCAGCCCTTGGACGATTCTGGTGTCTTCTGCGAGACCAGCGATGTTGCAGGTGTCGCATATGATCATGTCTAACACGGTGACACCGGATGTTGGTGCGGTGCGTGCCCAGCCGGGGTTGGCTGGGGGCATTTCCCAGTCGTGGGTGCTTCCGAACATGGTCACTGGTTGAGTAGTTGTTGGTGGATGAACTGTAACCAGCGGTTGGCTTTCATTCGTAGGACCATGCGCCGTAGTGATTCTTTGGGTCGGCCTGTTATGTCGGCGATTTCTCGCCATTTGAGTTGGAGTTCTTGTCGGGTGCGCCAGGCGGCGTAGATTTCGGCTTTGCTTGTCTGATAGGCGGTGGGGTTGTGGCCGGGTGTGGTGAACACACCCATTGCTTCTTTCCGCCAGTGCTCGAACGTTTGTTTAGCCGTCATGTGGGTCTCTCCTGCGCCAGTCTTTGATTTCGGGTCGGTCGAGTTTGCCGATGCTGTCGTGGAACTCTTGGATGTCTGCTTCGTCTTCGGCGTAGGGGTCGTTCCATGGGTCGTGCCATGGCATGAGGTCCAGGTCGATACCCATCAGATGCCTCGGATGAGCCAGCCTAGCCAATAGGAGGCTAGGCCGTAGCCGACGACCATCATCCGCCAGCGATACTTGACTGTCATACTTGTCTTTCCTTTCTTGGTGGTGGGATGGTCACCGCTGGCACACCGGCGACCATCCCAAGTTCAGGGTTGTCAGTCGATGAGGTAGTCGTTAGCACCACGGTCGAAGATGCTGATGTTCCCATCTTCATCCGCTTGGATGTGCGGGGGAAGATCGCACCACTTGTTGCCAGTGAGCGTGTGAACAAGCACCTGCCCATCGTCAGCGCGGCATCGGCTCTCGCCGACTGCGCCGCACCCTGCTAAAAGCACCACGCTTATGACCGCGGCTAGTAGTTTACGAACTGTCATTCGTGCTCCTTTCTCGGTTGGGTAGTGACCATACTAGTCACACCGCACGCATTGCGCAAAATCGGATGCTAACCTACACACTGTGAAACCATGTAAACACGACTCCCACTCCTGGACACCCGAAGGGATGCTCGTAGCCGACGCAGTACTCACCCGCGCCGGAGCAATCCGATACCCACCCTCAGACTTCGGCCTCTCAGAAGACACCGCCGACAGTCAAGGCATGGTCACCGTGTTCCGCAGCCTCGACAGTCTCACCAACACCACCACACTAGCCAGCTTCCGCCGAGCACCAATCACCCTCGACCATCCCGACCGAGTAACACCCGAAAACTGGAGCGAAACCGTCGTAGGATTCGTAGTCGGAGAACCACAAATCGAAGGTGACAAAGTACTAGCAGACATCATCATCGGCGACGAAGAAGCACTCGACGCATACCAAAAAGGCCGACGGCAACTATCAATCGGATATGATGCAGACATAACACAAATAGGTGACAGTGTGTTCGAGACAAACGGACCGCTAAACTTGAACCACATAGCACTAGTCGAACAAGGCAAAGCCGGACCCGAAGTCCGGGTGTTGGACGGAAAGGACAACAACATGAAGCCAGAGGAACTCAAGGCAGCGGTTCAGGCTGCGGTGCAAGAGGCAGGGGTTGACAAGGCCAAAGCCGTTGACACTCAGGCTGTCGCATCCGCCATCGTTTCGCACCTTGAACCCGCGTTGAAAACCATCCAAGAGGCCGCCACCGCAGCCCAGGAAGCAGACGCTAAAGCCGAAGCTGCCAAAGCCGCGGATGAACTGATCGCCGCTACGCGTGCTGACGAGCGCAACCGTGTGACGGTGCTGTTCGAGGCGATGCCGTTCCTCGATTCGGACACACAAGCGAAGGTTGTGGACAGCGACGAAAAGGACATTCTCGTCGCCGCGTTGGGAGCGACCGTTCCCGACGCTGCTAACCAATCCGTGGAGTATCTGCGGGGAGCGTTGGCTTTTGCTAAGTCCGCGCCCAAGCCGACGGGAGCTACCGTCGCTGACGGTGTGACCAGTCTGGGGCATCGCAGCCGCGGTGACAATCCGGTAGAAGACGCCCGCCGTGAGATGATCAAACGGTTGGAGTCGAAGTACAAGCAGGAGGTGAAAAGCTGATGGCCACCATCCAAACCACCATCCTCGAAGACCATGCCGCCGGTCAGCCGGGGCTGGTCGCTAACACCACCACGCGGGACGTCGACTCCCGCAGGGTCGAGGGGTCCACCGCCAGGATCGCGTTCGGAGTTGCAGTGTCACAAGGCACCGAATACGACCAGATCGTGCAAGGAGCCACCGACGGTTCTATCGCCGGTATCAGCGTGTTGGACAAAACCCTCCGACCCGCTCAGGAGGACAACTATGTCGAAGGTGACGTAGCGAGCGTCCTGTGGCGGGGTGACATTTGGGTTGAGGTGTCCGACCAGGGCACCGGCGACTCGGTGAGCATCGGCGAGGCTGTTCGTGCTGATAGCGAATCTGGTGCGATCACCGCAGTCGATTCGGGTAGGGTCCGGTCGGTCATTATCGGCAACGGCGGCGCAGGGTACATGGCCGCCACCACCACCGTGTCCATCGCCGCTCCTGGCGGGTCCGGCGTTCGGGCCACCGGCACGCCGGTCATCGTCAACGGTGTCCTCACTGCGATCACGATTACCAACTCCGGGTCTGGTTACACGTCAGTGCCGTCTGTGACGGTTTCTGATTCCAACTCGGGCACTCCGACCACTGCCGCCAGTGGTCTGGTGGCTGTGCTCACCGAGACGGTGCCAGTTCCGGGCGCTAAGTTCATGCGAGACGCCGAATCCGGCGATCTCACGATTGTTCGCTTGAGCGGCGAGTAAAAGGAGGGAATGATGGACGAACATCTCGCATTTCTCCAAAGCCAGGCGGCCTACGTCGAACCGGAAGTGTTCATGCTGGACTACGCGGACATTCAATACCCGCGTTTGCTGCCAGTGGTCACCACCGCTGACCCTTGGGCCGGTCAGATAACCTACTACTCGCAGGACGGCACCGGCCAGGCCGAGTTCCTCGCTACCCACGGCACGGACTTTCCGTTCGTTGAGGTGAGCAGGGCTCAGCATGACGTGCGGATCGAGAACTTGGGTATCGGCTACGAGTACAACTACTTCGAGCTTGGTCTCGCCATGCGGCTGGGTAACAACCTAACCACCGACCGTGCTGAAATGGCACGCCGGGCGTATGAGGAAAAACTGGACGACATCGCGTTGAACGGAGTTCCCGAGATGGGCTGGGACGGTCTGTTGGACCACGACCAGGTTCCCACCAAGTCGGCGGCTGCTAACGGGCAATGGTCGAACAGCAACGTAGACGGGTTGGCCATGGCCAAGGACGTCAACGACCTCCTCGGGGACGTGTGGTCGGACTCGAAGCAGGTGTATTTGGCGGACACCATCGCCATGTCACCTTCCAGGTTCAACCTGGCGGCCACCACCCCCATCGGCGACAACGCCGACCATGTGGTGATGGACTGGTTGAAGCAGAACAACACGTACACGATGGTGACCGGCCAGCCGCTGATGTTCACCACGTTGCGACAGTTGGAAACAGCCGGTGAAGGCGGAACCCAGCGGATGATCGCCTACCAGCGCGACCCGCGTGTGTTGCGATATCACATTCCGATGCCGTTGCAGTTCCTCCCCGCCCAGCAGGTCCTCACCAGATATTGTGTGCCTGGGGTGTTCCGCGTGGCAGGGTTGGAGATACGCCTCCCCAACGCCATCCGCTACTTCGACGGGTACTAAACCCTGACGTTTTCGCTGACGCTCGACGGGTTCCGCCAGCGGTTCCCCGAGTTCGACGAACAGTCAGACGCTAATGTGGAAGCGGCGCTGGAAGAAGCGCCGCTTCTCACTAACGTAAGCGTCGCGGCGACGGTCTACTGCGCCGCTCATCTTGTCGCTCTTCTAGAAGAACAAACAGGCCATCCCGACGGTGGGGCTGGTGTCATCCAAGAGGAACAGATCGGCCCCCGCCGTGTCGTGTACATGGAACTGGCCGAAACCGAACGGGAAATCTTTTTCGCTAGCACCACATACGGGCGGCGGATGATGGCCCTAGAATCACGCACCCCACGGTCGGTGATGCCCTTCGTCGCTGTTTAGACGACCCGCAGGCCCTCCACGGGTCGCAAATCCAACGCTGTCTCGAACGGTCCTTCGTCCCAGTTGTCACCCTTGTGGTGGTATGACACCACCTTCCAAATCCCCGACAGTGTTTCCGATTCCAACACCACCGTGCTACCGATCTTATGGCGCGGGTTGAGCAACGTTTTCACTTTCGCTCCCTCGTCGGTGCGTTCTGGTATGCCGATCATTCCCGTCTTGGGGCTGATCACCACATTGTCCAAATCCAACTGGGGACGTCCTGGGGCGTTCACCCGCAGCGTCCCAGCGTCCTCATACCATGTCAACCCGAATCGTCCTAGGAGACTGTCCAACGCCTGTGTTGCGCTCCCAGCCCAAGCGAAGTTAGGCACCGCAGCACCCGTCGGGATCGCGTCTAACGGTCCCACACCCAACCCGACATCCGCGGCTAGGTCTCGGACCATCCGCGCCACCGACTCGTTGCCCGCGTACGAGCGGACGGCGATGCCACCGAGCACATTCGCTCCGGCGGCGAAACTGGTCAGGTCGATTCTGCACACCCGTCGCATCTGTTCCCGTTTCCTTTGGACACGGTGAATGACACCGTCGAATAGGACCGCCTCTAAGCCTCGGTAGCCTGCGGTGATCCGCACCCGTTCCCCTTCGTTCTCGATGTGGGATTCGGTGCTGGGGGCCATGTTGTAGATGAGCACCTTGCCGGTCAGTTCTTTGGCTTGCTGTTCGATGTCGATACCGATACGCAGTTTGTCTATCGCCAAGCCTGCGACTTCGACGAGGATCACCCGCTGCCACAAATAGGGCATTTATCGACCGAAGATGACGTCGCGGGTGGAGGTGTAGTCATCTCTTGGGTTGGGTGGCCCTTGGACCGGTCCCGGCGGCGAGAGTGGTGGCCCCTGGATAGGTGGCACACCAAACGCGCTTGGCTGATACGGCCGCGGGACGGTGCGCTGGTAATGCGGTTCAGGTGCGCCGTCCGGTCCCAATTGCGGTGCGGGTGGTTCTGTGCCTTCGCTGAAGTCGGTGTAGGCTGCTTCCAACTGGGCGGACGTGTCTTCATAGGAGGGACCTGGCGACGCGTATGGCCGGTTTGGTACTTCTCGCGGTGGTCCTGATCCCGGCCGGTAAGGCGCGTAGTTGGTGACGGTATTGGCACCTTGCACCGGCACGCCGGGCGAGCCCGGACCGACGTTTACCGCTTTATATACGATGGTCCCGGCCCCGGAGACCACCTCCCTGGTGATGCTGTCGCTATAGGCTTGTTCCAACTGGTAGTTGATGTCGTCGTAATCGGGTGGGTCCGGGTCGTCTGGGACGGTGGGTGTGACGATAGAGATAGGGTCGCCGTTGTCGTTGACGAAGTTGCCGTACAGGTCGTGCATTTGACCAGCGGTTATGAAGTTGGCCGGTCGGGACGAGTCCCTAGGGTCGTACACCGGCACCCCGTTCGTTTGGTACACACCGCCGGGTCCGACACTAACGGCCACATCCTGCCCGTTGGTGAGTACGTATTGGCCTGGCCCTGTTATCGGATAGACGGTTGTCAACCGGCTGCGGTTCTTCAGGTCATCGAGTTCTTCCGGCAGGGCGATCCCTGCCCGTTCAGCACCGATGATCGTGCGGACGTTTTCTTCGGTGAGCAGCACCCCATCAATCGTCACGCTGAGCACCTCGTTAGCGAAATCAAAGTAGGGGTTGCCGTCGAAATAGTCTTCGGCTGGCGGGTCGTAGCCGAGCAGATCGTACCATTCCTGGTCTGTCAACCCGTCCGGCTTGAATGGTGATGTTGCGTGGAGTTGGCCGTACAGCCATTCTGTAGCCGCTGCGGGGTCGGGGTGGACACGGCCCTTGCCTGTGCCACCCACCCTGCCTCCGGCTGGGCTTTCCGGTTCCACATTGCGAATGTCCGATTCGCCTATCTCCACCCGGATGACCTGTTCCAGTTCCATCACGAACATCATCCCCCGCCCGTCCCGGTGGGATTTCACCCTGCGGATGATCATGTTCGGATACACACCGAGTTCGGTGACCAGTTCCACGACTGCTACTTCTTTGTGGAGGCGGCGTATCTCTTCCCAGGCATCCCGCACCCGTCCCGGAGGGGCCACGCCAATGGACGTGGGCGGCCCCCAGTCGGACACATGGCCTGTGAGCCGCACCTTTTCCTGACGGGCTACAGCATGGTCGGTGATCTCCGTGCCATCCTCCAACGGTTCCGTTCCCGTAGCAGTCTCCAACGTGTGCTCATCATCATCAAACCCGTCCACGAACGCCATCAAAGGGGCTATCTGCGACGCGGCTTCGGGGATCAGTGCTACGTTAGGCAACAGCAGCCTCGATCACGGCCAACGCCACACACCGACAGTTCACTTCATAGCCAGGCGGTCCGGTGGCGGGTGGGGCATCCCAGTAGAAGATTTGGCCTTCGTTAGCAGCATGAGACGGGCGGACTCTTTCGTCGAGCATCGTCTGCCACTGGTACCGTTCGATACCCAACCCTGTTTGTTTGCGCCGGTTCAACTCTCCCACGAACTTCGTGTTCTGGTCGCGTGTTAGCAGCTTCAACCGTCGCCCGGCGATCTTGTACTTGTCGCGAAACAGTTTCGCTAGGAGGTCCGGTCTTGTTCCTATCTGCGTTTGGAGTTCGATGAGGTCGCGTATCAATGCCTGATGGTACGACTCCGGTATCGACTTGATAAGCGACACGTTGTCGTTGACTATCTGCTGCACCCACTGAGCAAACGGTGGCTGCCCACCCGGTGAGAGGGGTGCTGGTATCGGCGTGACGGCTGGTGGGAGTGGAACTACGGTGCGCCGTCCGCCGATCCACACAACGATGAAATCGTCGTCGTCGTCGTCCCAGTAGCGCTGGTCGTACACGTATGCGGCTTGGCCGTACCAGCGGCGCATGGCGTTCCCGAAACGCCGCTCGTGCCATTCTCGCACACGGTGCACGAAACCTGCGGCTAGTTGTTCAGCGGTGTACGCCAGCCACGGAAGGGGCGGTTCCTGCCATATACCAGATACCCCACCGCGTCCTTCCGTGGCGTCGGCGACTGGGTTCAACACATACTTGAATAGGGCCTTTTCGTAGGCACGTTCGTCTACGATTCTTGCTCTGACTGCTGGGCCGATCAGCACCTAGGTTGCTCCGTTCATGCTCAAACTGTTGGTTTGTTTCGCTTGGAGTTCTTGTTGGAATCGTTCTTCGTCCATGAGGTCCCTTTCGCTGGGATTCCACGATCCTAGTTCGTCCCACAGTTCGGCGGGGAGATGCTGTCTTGCTTCCTCTTCGTCGACGAGGCCCTCGCGGTAGACGGCTGTGATGGCTTTGGTGGTCAGTTCGATAGCTTCGGCCTTTTCGAGGTCGGACAGTTCCAGCAGCGGCACCCAGTACCACTCTTCGTCTTCCATGTCCAACCCGGCATGAGCGGCTATGGCCGTGTCCAACGTGTGCAGCGGGTCGGTGAGCAGGTTTTCCTGCATCGAGGCGATGCGAATGGCGTAGTTTTTAGCGTCGCTGTCACCCGTGGCGTTCAACCCGCCGGGGCTGGTCGCGAGGAATCGGGTGATGGGGATGTCAGCGATAGCTGCCAGGCGTTTGGCGCACGCGTCCATCAGTTCTGGCATTCCCTGAAACGACACTGGTACTCGTTCTGCGTCGTCTTCGGGGTCCATGAAGAGGGTGTGCCATACGCTCTTGTGCAGGTTCGTGGCTGCTGCGAGTTCTTCGAGGGTGGGTTCTCCCCGTTCGGGTTTGCCTTTGATGGCCTCTTTGAACCCTTGTACTTTCATTACGAACACGGATGCTTCTTGGACTAGGTGGGCGATGGCCGAGTGGATACCCACATCCCGCAGGATTTCGGTTACCGCGGTTTCTAACTCGGACAGGCCCCAGTCTCGGTCCCATCCGGTAGCCCACCATCCCTCCGACCCTAGCGGCGCGCGACCGTCGAAACGGATGACACGGGTGTGGTGGACGCGCACCTGGTCGCGGGGGCCGATCTGTGGGCTGATGAGATAGTGGAACGGTTGCCCGAAGTGGGGTTGGCCGGGGTCTCCCTGCCACGACTCGACGGTGCACGCCCACCTGTTCACCGACCACAGGTTGGCTATCCCATCCTCTTCGATTTCGTGCGGTTCCCACGGTGTTTCCAACTGGTTGATGTTGCCTTTGGGAACGATGATGAGCATTCCAGTCCCGTACAGTCTGCCCAGTTTCATCGCTCCGCTCAGTCTGGCCCGTCCGCTCAGGTCTCTCCATGCTCTAGCAAAGTGGACCTGTTTGTCTTCTTGCGACTCGAACCTGCGCCACCGGACGAACATGTCGTCGATGGGTATGTCTATCAGTTTCTGCGCCGCCCATGACTGTCGGTAGAGGGTGGCTGCTTCGTTGGCTGTGAGCGACGCCATGTTCAGTTGGTTGCCCATGCCTTTGTCGGCGAGGCCGCCTGCGCCGCTGCGGGTGTTCAGTTCTCGTGCTATCAGCCCTTGGGCGTATGGTGTGATCCCGCCGCTGCGGGTGTCTTTGATGGTGGGGCGTCGGCGAAACAGTCTCATAGGATAGAGGATAACGCTTTGGCGAGGGCGTGGATGCCTTCCTGCTGGTGGTAGTCGTTAGCGTCTTGGCCTTCGACGGGTGGTTGCCACCACACACACCCGGACCGTTCCGCGTATTTCTGTCCGGCGCGTCGTCCGTGCGGGTCGGCCCGGTCGTGGTCGGCGATGACGATGTCTTTGCCTGGCCGTGCGACTTTGGGGATGTTATGAGCCGAAAACGCTACCGTTACCCGTCCCGGTATCCCTGCCACACCCAACGCGGCGTAGACGCTGAGGGCGCTGGCGATCCCTTCACACACCCACGCTTGTGTCCCCACCCCAAGGTTGTATCTGCCGCCGCCGACCCTGCTCCATTTGGGGAACAGTTTCCGACCGGCGTGGTTGATCGTTTGGACGGTGAGGAACCGGCCCGTGTTCGACCGGACGGGGACGAGCATGAGACCGCGGTGGACAAGCCATCGGGTTTTGGGGAATCCTTTCCTAGCGAGGTAGGGGTGCGTGTCGGGTGTGGCCTGTTTGAGCATGACCGCGGCTGCGATGCGTGCTTCGTTGACTTTGGCTCGTTCTTCGATGCGGAGCGTGCGGTAGTGGTGTTGGGGGGGTTGTGGTGGGCTGTCGCGTACCATGTCCAGGATTTGGACGAACCGTTCTCGTTTGATGGGTGGCGGTTGTCCGTCTATGCATCCTCGGCAGCCTAGGAGCGGTTTGTTGGGTCGGTCGCGGACGTGGAACCGGTCGGTGCCTCCGCAGAGGGGGCACGGTCCGACCCATTCGGTGCCGGATTTGCGGAGTTGGAAGTGTTGGGCGATGTCCGCGCCGCTGATGCGATTCATCCGAGCGGCAGCGGTTTGGTGACGATGCTCATCCGCTCCTTCGCAATAGCCACGTATTCCGCGGCGATGTCGATGCCGATATAGTCGCGGCCTAACATGGCAGCCATCTTGGGAGTGGTCCCCGATCCCATCATCGGGTCTAACACCAGATCGCCGGGATTCGACCACGACAGAATATGGTCGTGGGCTAGCTTGTCGGGGAAAATGGCGGGATGGTTGTAGGCCACCTTGTCGGGGGTGTTGACCATCCACCCGGTGCCGTAGGTCCACACGTTGGTTCGGGGCGTTTCCTCTCCAAGTTTGACCGTCCGATATCGGTTTACCCCGTCCGCCTGTTTGTTGTGTTGGGTGTAGGGTTTCCACCCCTGTTGTTTGGTGGGTTGAGTTAACAGGTTCACGGTGGCGGGCGGACCCTTGGACAACACCAGCATCAGTTCGCTGGCGGGGCGGTAGGCGTTGGAGCGCATAAACGGGGTGCTGGTTTTCACCCAGGTCATCACGTCGTGAACCCGCCACCCGATGGTTTGGAAGTGGATGGCCTGTTTGAAAGAGGTGAGCGTGCGGTTGCCTTGGCGGATGCGGTCGCCTACCACCCAAACGCAAACGCCGCCCGGCTTCGTCACCCTAAGCAGTGCGGCGGCGATGGCCTCAAAGTCGAACTGGTAGCCTTCATAGTCGCGCATGTCGTCATACGGCGGAGACGTGACCGTCAGGTCCACACAGTCGGCGGGCCAGTCGGCCATTACCTCCACACAGTCGCCGGTGAGTAGCTGGTTGCGGTTCATCGGTTGGCTAACCGTTGTCGTATCTTCCACCGTTGAAACTGGCGGCGGCTGTACTCGGCCACCCGCCGGTCAGGAGCACGATCCACACGCCGGAAACGACCCTTCGGCCACTCGTGAAAGATGCCCTTGTACTTCGCCAGGGCGATCCGCCGGGCATGATCATCATCATCGGGGGACAGATGCGACGCGACAGCGCACAACTCCACCCACCAGTCACCATCAAACGGCAACTTGCGACCGTTGCCGTCCACCACGTCTATCTCACCCATTGACACGTTGCCACGCTCCGCAAGTTTTCCCACTCTCGGTTTCGGTATCGGTTTGGCCTTCCCACAACTCAGACACGTGTCAGACTCGGGGGAGAACACCTCCCCACACGAGCATTTCCACTTCGGACGGTCGTTGCGTGACGCGCGTTCCTTCCCCTTCCCCTTCCCCTCCGGCAACTGCCGCAGACCCGACGCGAAAAAGGCATGAATCTGGTCGTAAAAACCAAGCCAGTTTCCCGCGTGGTCAATGACCAGCCCGTAGTCCTTCCCCTCCGACCGGCGCATGACCCTGCCTATCTTCTGGATCACCATTTGCAAACTTTTCCGCTGCGGATAGGCGTCGACCAGCACCCTCGTTTGGGGAGCGTCGAATCCTTTGGTCAGCGCAACACACGAGATCAGTCCGATGTGGTCACCGCGGTTGAACGCGTCGATGATCTCCTTTTTTTCGTCGGCTGTTTGCCGGTAGTGAATGACCCTAAAGTCGTAGCCGTGGGCGTTGAAGATACGGGCGGTTTCTTCACAGTCCGCGACGCTGGGACAGAAGACGATGGTCGGTTCCGGCCCTCCGAAGTGTTCACTGGTTTGTTTCACCCATTCGGGGACGATCTCCCCTGATATTTCGATGACACGGTCGGACAGTTCCCGCCGCACCCACTCGCCGTTGGACGACAGCGACAAACCATCAACGTCGACTTCGGCTTCGGCGGCGACGATCCGCAGGGGGGCGAGATAGTCCGGGACGAGGGCGTTGGTGTTCGTCACGTTCACCACCGTCTGGTAGTAGTTGCGGAGGTGCTGGCTGAACGGTGTGGCTGACAGGCCGATGGTCATTATGTCCTCGTTCATCCACCAGTTGGCGATCTTCGTGCGTATCTCATGACATTCGTCGATGATGAGCAAAGTTGGCGGTTCGAGACCGTCGTGGTCGTCCCAAAAGCGTTGTTCGTTGGCTGTCGCCGCTCCGAAGTCCCTAGCTTCGAGGGTTTGGGCGGAGGCGATGAGCACGTCGTGCCACGGGTCGCGGGTTTCTTTGCCCATGAGCACACCATGGTCGATGCCGTTCTCGGTGAAACGCTGCGACGTTTGGTTGACCAGCGTTTGACGGTCGCACACGAACCACACACGGTTGCCTTTAGCTGCGGTCAACGCCGCGATGTGCATGGCTATCACGGTCTTGCCCGAGCCGGTGGGGGAGCATAGGACTTGGCGGCGGATGCCCTGTCGGAAGTTTTCTCTTAGGGCGTTTAGGCTTTCAGCTTGGAAGGGCCAAAGCTGCTTCAGCGTCTGCGTCGTCATCTATTCCTGCTTCTTTCAGTCTTACCCTGAGACGGTCAAGTTCTTTCTGTTTTTCTTCTAGCTGCCAGTTGAGTTTGGCGATTGCGCCTTTCAGTCGTAGGTAGCGGTCTTTGATGTCTACGTGTTCGGCGTAGAGCCGTTCGTACTTTTGTTCCCATTCTTCCGCTTGGCCGGTGAGTTCTTCGATGGCGCTGCGCATTTCGGGTGGTTGGGTGGCTGCTTCGAGGTTGCTGATCTTCCGCAGTTCCCGTTCGAGACGGCGGGACTTTTCTTCTGCTTCGCGGGCTTGTTCTGCTAGCAGTTCCCGTTCCAGCACTTCTTCTATTTCGGGTTGTTTGTAGTGGACGAGTTCGGTGGTGCCGTCCTCGTTGACTAGGACTTCTTTGTCCGGTCCTTTGGGCAGCGACGCGTAGGCGGCTTTGACGGTGCTGAACTTGGCTGCTTCGCCGACGGTGACGTGTCGTTGGATGCGCATGAACCGGGCGGCGGTGCTGCGGGGGATTCCCTTGTCATGCAGCCACGGTCCCCAGTCTCCGTGGTCGAGGCGTTCTCGCATGACGTTGAGCGCTTCGCCGCAGTACCATGCTTCCATGACTGTGCGGCGTGCGAATCCCTTGAACGCTGACCATCTGAGGGAGACCATTTTGTCGAGGTCGTCGTTGGACAGTTCATTTGTCTCATTTTTAGACAAATACTTGGCGACGCGGATCATCGCTGCTTCTTGGGTGATGAGGAAGTCGTCTACGTTGGTCACGGTGTGGGGTGGCTCCTTTCTGGTTGGTTGTTGATCATACTAGCAGGGGGGTGACAGGCGCGCCAAATGGTTGAGGTGGTTGGGTAGACTAGACGGGGTATGGCTGTTAGCGCAGGGTTGAAGTCTTTGTTGTCTGCGGGTGTGTGGGCTGCTAGCGGGGACCGTCGCACGCCCGCAGGGGAGGGGTTGGACCGGTCGGTGGGTTGGCCCGAGTCGTATGAGCAGCCAGCGGCGGAAGAGTATCCCGAACGGGCGGTGTTCAACCAGCGGCTGTTCGAGGTGGGTGCTGCGGTGGTGGACATCGCCGCTCGGTCGGTGCCCGCGTGGGACGCTGCTGTGGATTATCAGCCGACCGACGACGCTCACTGTTTTGTGACTACACGGTCGGGGTTGCATGTGTCGTTGCGGGCGTCGGGTCCTGGCGAGGGTGGGCCTGTCAATCCTGACAGTGTCGGTCAGGACGCTTGGAGGGTGTACTAAATGCCGTTGTCTGATGGGTATAAGGCGATTACCGAAGCTTGGGCCAACGCCGGTGACCGGACCGACCCGACCGACGAGGGGATAGCCCAGCCGATCACGATAAGTGAGGGGTTTGGGGAGGCGTACAGTGAGGCACCGGATGAGGGTGGGGTGCAGATACCGCGTGAGGTGATGAACGAGTTGTTGTTCCGGTATGACAGTGCGGTGTTGGATGTGCGGAAGTGGGGGATTTTGCCGTGGGATGCTGCGGTGGACACTTTGCAGGGTGGGATGAAACAGGTGGCTGGTGTTGCGTATCGGGCGTTGGTGGACAACGGCCCCACCTACTCGAACGCTGTTTCTCCTACGGCGGCGGGTCAGACCGTGTGGGAGGTGGTGACGGGCAGGCAGGCGAAACCGTCCACTCCTGATATGCCGACGGCTACCAGTCCCGATCCGGGTGAGTTGTTGTGGGTGTGGAACTGTCCGTTGGATGGCGGGTCGGTCATTACCGGTTTTCAGTTGCGTTGGCGTTTGCGTGGTGGCAGTTGGCGGACGGTTTCTACTTCGCATCCGGTGCTTACCGTGTCGGGGTTGACGAACGGAAGCACGTATGAGGCGCAGGCCAGGGCGACGAACGCTATCGGTTCGTCGGGGTGGTCTGCTACGGGTTCGGCGATTCCTTCGGCGACGTTGCCTGAGGGTGGTAACAGTTTGGCGTTGCGTGCTAATGCGGGTGACGGGCAGGTGGGGTTGGTGTGGATCGAACCGTACGATGGTGGGGCGACGATTACTAGGTATGAGGTGCAGTGGAGGGCGGCGGATCAGTCGTTCGACGCGGCACGTCAGCAGTCTGAGACTGGCCTGTCGGCTACGGTGACGGGTTTGACGAACGGGACGGTGTATTCGTTTCGGGTGCGTGCGGTGAACGCTCAGGGGAATTCGCCGTGGTCGAATGTGGTGTCTGCGACACCGGCGGCGGTGGTGCCTGATGTGAGCGTTCCGGGCGCTCCGGGGGTCCCGTCGGGGGTGGGGTCGGACGGTCGGATTGTGTGGACTTGGCCGCCTGCGAAGGACAACGGCGGGCGGATCAGTTCGTATCAGTCGCAGTGGCGCAAGTTTGGGGAGCAGTGGCCGTCGTCGCAGTCGACCACGTCCACGGCGCAGCGGACTTTGTCTGGGGTGACGAACGGAACGACCTATCAGCTTCGAGCGCGGGCGGTGAACTCGGCTGGGACGGGTCCGTGGTCGGCTGCTGGGCAGGCTACGCCGCTGGGTGGTGTGCCGGATCGGGTGTCGAGGGTGTTCGTTACGGCGGGGGATGGCCGGTTGACGCTGCAGTGGGGTGTGCCGGAGGACAACGGCGCGGCGATCAGCGAATATGATGTGCAGATTTCGTCGTCGTCGTCGTTTCCCGATGGTGCGTCTACGGTGGATGCTCGGGTCACGTCGGGTACGGCGTACACGCGGACCGGGTTGACGAACGGGACGACCTATTACTGTCGGGTTCGTGCGGTCAACAGTCGGGGGGACGGGCCGTGGTCACCCACCGCCACCGGTGCGCCGGTCGCGCCGACAGCACCCGCGCAGGAGAAACCGGACGCGCCCACCGGCCTGTCTGGGGAGACGATCAAACCGCAGCAGATACGGTGGACGTGGCAGATACCGGCGGATGGCACGGCTCGGATTACGGGGTTTAGGTTTCAGTGGCGCAATTTGACGGCGGGCGAGTCGTGGTCTACCTCTGCCCGCCGTCAAGACGTCACGGTGGGCACCGTTTTGCAGTCGGGGCTTGTGGCGGGGAACAATTATCAGGCGCGGGTGTTGGCGATCAACAGTGTGGGTGCGGGTCCGTGGAGCAGTGCGGTTACGGCGACGGCGGGGGCTGCGCCTGATCCTGCGCCGGTGGAGGTGCCCGGCAAAGTGCCGTCGCTGGCGGGGGCGAGCCGCCAGCCGCAGAGCATCCTGTGGACTTGGCAGATTCCGGCGGACGGTACGAGTCGGATTACGGGGTTTGATATTCAGCTTCGGCGGACGGGTACGCAGTCCGATCCGGCGAGATATGATTGGTCGGCGTCGACGAGGGTAACCGGGACTAGTCGACTGTGGACGGGACTGGTGGCGGGCCGGTCGTATGACGCGCGGGTTCGGGCGGTCAACGCGAATGGGACGGGGGCATGGTCGGACATTGCGTCTGCTAACGGTGGGCCGACCGCGCCGACGGTGCGGGATGTGACGGTTACGATGTCGCAGTCGTTTAGGTGGCCGAGCGGGGGGTATACGAGCGGGACGGTGGAGCTTGTCGGCGGGGCGGGCGGCGCAGCCAGTGGTGGAGATTTCAACATAGACATCATCGGCTCTCCGCAAGGCTTGTGGTCCGACGGGACCACGATATGGGTGGCGTCCTTTACCAGCAGCACCGGCAGTTTCAACAGACTGTACGCCTATACGTTGGCTACGGGGGCGCGGGACGCCAACAAAGACATCACCCTAAGCGGAAACACAAGCGCCCGCGGCTTGTGGTCGGACGGGACCACGATATGGGTATCGGCCTGGAACGTCAGCAGTTCCAACAGACTGTACGCCTATACGTTGGCTACGGGGGCGCGGGACGCCAACAAAGACATTGCCCTAAGCAGGTCCGTGAAAGGCATAGGTATATGGTCTGACGGGACCACCATGTGGGTGGCAGACGGGGGCGACGACAGACTGTACGCCTTTACGTTGGCTACGGGAGCGCGGGACACCAACAAGGAGTTCAACCTCGCATCTGCCAACGCCCATGCGTCCGGCTTGTGGTCTGACGGGACCACGGCATGGGTCCCAGACCGGGGCGACGACAGACTGTACGCCTATACGTTGGCTACGGGAGCGCGGGACACCAACAAAGAGTTCAACCTCGCATCGGCCCATTTTGAGTCCGAGGGCGTGTGGTCCGACGGGGCCACCATATGGGTGGTAGACAGGGGCAACATTAGCGCAACCCCCCACGTTGAACTGGTGTTTGCCTATCGCCTGTCCGACGGGGCTCACATTCCGAACGGCATCGCCGGTGGTGCGGGTGGTGAAACGTCCGCCACCATCGCAGGCACTAAATACGCCGCCGCCGGAGGCGCAGCAGCCACCACAGGCGCAACCCGCCGCCTCGCCCTCACCGCCATGACCGCCGGAACCACCATCGCTTTGGCTATCGGCGCTGGCGGAACCGGCGCACCCCCAGGAGCCAACGGTGTCGCACGCCTAAGACTGGCAGCATGAACAGCGCGCTAGTCGAGGGTGTACTTCACCTCATGCTGCACAGACCGCACCAACAAACCATAATCCACAAGCGGATTCGACGACCCCTTCTTCCGAATCGTTGACGGAGCATTCGGCGGTGTCTTCAACCACACGGCACTCCGCGACACCAACCCAGCAGCCCACTCCCCAATCCGCTCCGCCCCCACCACCGTCATCGCACCACCAGCCGCACGCACCTCCGCACGAACCCTACCCCGCAAACCCCGCTTGATCCGCTCGTTCGCAAGCCTAAAAAACGGACGCTCCGGCACACCCGCAGCATACGACCCGAACTCGTTCACAACCGCAATAAGCGCAGCAGTCCGATTCCGCACCCCAACCGTCAAATGCACCGTATCCCAAAACCCGTAATCCACACCACGCGGCGCGTGTTTCAAACGAATCGCCGTCGTCCGCAAGTAAGCTTGAAGCTTATGCCCACCATAAACAGCCAATGAACACCCTCTCAGTCGAACTCATAGACGAAACCAACAACATCTACGACCTAGATGGTACCATCGCCGACGGTCTCCAATCAGCAGCCCAACGAGTCCGCCAACGTCTCCGATTCTGGCGCGGCACCTGGTACCTAGACCAAAACGCTGGCGTTCCCTACCTCCAAGACGTCCTCGGTCAACGCAACCGACTGCCCCTCGCAGCATCAGCCATCACCGCGCAGATACGCACCGTACCAGACGTGACCGCCGTCAGCGACGTCAACGTCATCATCCGCAACCGCAGGCTCATCTACACTGCCACCGTCCACACCATCCACGGCACACTCCAAATAGAGGAAACCACATGAGCATCCGAGTCGAACCCACCGGCATCCAAGCTACGTCACTGACAGAAACCATCGCCGAACTCCGACAACAGTTCTCCGCCGCGTTCGGAGGCGACCTCGCCCTAGAAGACGAAACACCACAAGGTCAAATCACAGCGATCATGGCCACAGCCCTCGTCGAAGTGTACGAAGCTATCGTCGCTCTCGGCAACGCCCACAACGTGGACACCGCAAGCGGCATCTATCTCGACGACCTAGGCAGCCTGCTCGGGATCGAACGCCGCCAGGCGACACCATCCCGCCTCGACGCGACACTCACCGGCGTGGCAGACACCATCATCCCCGCCGGACGACGCGTAGCCGACGAAGCTAACAACACGTGGCTGGTGCCGTCAGCGACGACGATCACCACCGGCGGCACCAGCACCGTCCTCATCGCCGCGACACCCGGCCCGACCGCCCTTCCCGCCGCCGGTCGCCTGCGGATAGCCACACCCCTCACCGGATGGGAAACGGCTGTCAGCGCAGGCACTGGCAGCGTCGGCGAAGCGATCCAATCGAACAGGTCGATGCGGCGGACGATCCGCGACGCCTCAGCACGCAACGCTCAAGGTCCACTGTTCGCCACGTATGCGGCGTTGGCGGACGCTGGAGCGACGGTAACGACAGGGCGGGAGAACCGCACCGCCGAAACGGTCACCGTCCAATCGTGGCCGATACCAGCGCACAGTATCCTCATCATCACCGACGGGTTGCGAAACATCGACGCCACTCGTGTCATCGAAGCACAACGAGCGGCTGGTGCGGGCACGGTCACCGCAGTCGTCGGCGCTGCACGAACCACCACCAACATCACCGCCCTCCGCGCCACCAACACCGGCACGATCACATGGGGCGGCACCGACTATGAGAACATCGACCTCACATCCGCCACCACCGGCGACGACATCGCCACGCTGCTCACCGCTGCGGTCGAACCGGTCACGTTCGTCTACTCCTACGACCAGTTCATCGCTGTCTACCCGTGGACACCCACCAGCACACCAACTTTCGCTACCAGCACCCTAGCAACCGCCCTCGGTCTGAACACCGGAGCGATACCAGCACCAGGACCGTTCATCCGACCACGCCGTGTTCCCCTCACCGTCACCGTCGAAGCTACAGCCACCCGAGAGTTCCCATCCAACGGACTTGAACTGTTGCGCCTGTTGCTGATCGGAACCGTCGAACAGTATCAGATAGGCAGCCAAGTGTGGGCCAACGACCTCCTAGCCGCCGCCGAGTCGGTGACCGGCACACGCGTCACGTCGTTGACGGTGAAACGTGGCAGCACCGACGTGTCCGGCGTGGAGGTGCCGTTGGACATCGACTGGACACTGCCGGTGGCCAACCTGACCATCAGCATCACCACCGTCTAACCACCAGCGAGGATGAACTGACGGTCCTTTTCGGACTGTTCTCCCAACAGTTCGGCCACTTCGGACTTGCGTAAACGGTTGACCGTACCAGCGCTATGCGGCCAACGATCAGTCAACGCCTTCCGCACTTCCACCGGGTCGTCACCGTTGGCGTACAACACCCGCGCTAGCCGCTCTCGCACACCCTCATCAATGTCAGGCGTGTCGTCGGTGGTGGGAGCCTCCGCCGCCTCCGCGCCCTTCTTCAGCGGCTGGTTCTTGGTGATATGCTCCCACTCTTCCTTGCTCACCTTGTAGATGCGCTTGAGGGCGTTTGTCTGCTGAACGTAGGTCATTTGGTGGACGTCACCGCCGCACCCTTCCCACAACGCTCGCATTCGCTGCTGCGCCTCTTCCTTCGACGGGTACTTACCCCACAACACGCTGTTTAGCCTGTCCTCCCAACCGTCCACACCCAACACGGGCAGTTCCCGCTCACCCTCGGCCTTCCTGATCTCGTCTTGCGAGGCGATAGCAGGACGACTGTCAGCTTCCAACGCGGCGATCAGAGCACGACCCCACGCCGACGTTTCCGTGTTCTCCAACTCCGACCCGCGGGTGAAGTTCGTAGCACCAGGCACCTGCATCCACGACAACCCCACCGCAGGATGCGGGTCGTCCGCCGAACGACGATACAACGCTTTCACGATCACATACGGCACCGACTGTGGTTCGGTCCACCCGGCAACATACTTCCGACCCCGCTCCACCTTCTCAATCGGCAACGCGTGGGTCAAGTGCACGATCTCATATTCCGATTCGAACCCTGCGCCAACTTCGCGGCCTTTGGCGCGGATGTCGGCGATGCGGTCCTTTACTTCTACATAGTTGGGAGGTCCATTCATTGGCCTGTTCCTTTCTCTAACTCGAATCGTGTCATTCTCTTATCATCAGTCCACACCCAAGTGAACGTGTCCACATCCACCGGCCCGAACCGGCGGGTGGCCATCCCCACCGTCCACCACCCCTCCACATACCGAGTGAACACCACCTCCCCCGGTTCACCAAACCCAGCCTCCGCCGGAGCAACCCGCGCACCCGCGGCGAGGCGCTGTTCCTCCACCAGCCAATCAAACCGGACCCGAAGCTGCGACCGGCGCAACAACACCTGATACGTTCCCCGACCCCGCCGGTTGACAGCCCAATCCGAAAACGCTGTCGGGTTGTCAGTAAACCGACGATGACAACCAGCACACAAACAAAACGCGTTCCGTTCATCAGTCCGAGTCCAAGCAAACCGGCGCGACAGCCAATGCGCGCACTGTATCTGCTGACGTTGACCAAACCTCAGACAGTTCTCACACTGATAACCCTGACCGTCGCGGACAAGCAGACTGAACTGCCGATCCGCCCGGTTCTTAGCCTGCCGCTGCTTGCTACTCACGGTCTTCATCCAAAATCAGTTGGACCGCGTCCTCGGTGAACCGTGCGCTCAGCATCGCCTTAGCAGCCTCATAAAACTCTTCCCCCACCGCAGGGCCGAACTCGTCCAACCCGATAGCAAACGCACCATACGCACCAGCCTCAACACACTCCCGCCGGAACACATCAATGCTCACCCCATCAGCACACGCCTGCAACGCGTGCCGTATCACGATCACATACCCCGCCCACATCGCACGATGCAACACCTGCCTAGATGTGACCACCGCAAGTTCCTGATGGCATCCCTCGCACACATCATACGCCGCAGTGCCCGGTGTGGTAGGACCCGGCACGCCGCACAGCGACGGCAACGCCTCCCATCCGCTGCCCTTCGCACGCTCCGAAAAGCCATCAGCGGCGTAATCCACCAGATGGTAAACATCGCTCATCGTTTGTTCCTTTCCTCTCGTTTCTTCCGCCGGTCCTCCTTGAACCACTTCCGAAAGTAGGCATTCAAACATTCCCGACTGCCGCACTTCGTAGCGTCGGTTCGTAACAGGGTGATAGACGTCCCACAAAACTCGCAGTAGCGTGGCTTTTTGGATTTCTTGGCTGCCCGTTTCATCCGATCATACGCGGCTTTGCAAAACCGCGATCCGCAGATGACCGCGGTGCCGTGCAAGCCTTCTAACGACTCGCCAAGGATCAAACAGCGACGCGTGTACGGCACTTATGCGTCGCTATCGGAGCGGTGCAGGCCGCAACGCCACTCCCCCGCCGTCTCATCCCACCAGGCCCGCACGAAACAGCCGTCAACGTCACAAGCGACCATCGTCACCTGACGTTCCATGATCTAAAACGGTTCCCTGTCGGACTGTGCTGGCGGCAACTGCCATTCTTCAACTGGGAGCACCCGCAGCACCGTTATCGGATACGATCCGTCACCGGCGCTGTCACCAGCCCACCCCGGCTTGACCTGTAGGATGTGGGCGGCGCATCGGTGCAGTTCGATAGCAGCAGTGGTGGTGATTTGCACCATCGGAGCGTCCCCTGCGGTGTCGAGATACACAGCGGACGCCCGTTCGAGCATATGTTCGACGGTCATAAGGTTCCTTTCTGGCTGGTCACCACCAACTGTAGCACAACAGCTACAGCCTGGCCGGTATTTATTGTGGTGTGTCTGCGGGTGGTGGTTTGCCGTCGGGTTTGACGAACACAACGTTGAGGCTGTGATCCTGAGCGTCGTCCTCTTTGATGCGAGGCGTCCGCGACCAGTCCTCGGGGAAACCGGACCGTAGGATTTCGTTGGCCCACTTCGCCGGTTCTCGTTCCTCGATGACACGGGTGACACGACTACCGTCGGCGTATTGGATGACCTCTCGGCGTACCCTGCTTGGCATCTCATCCCCAGGAGCACGACCCAAACCGGCGGCGGCGGACACGATCTCCAACGCTGCGATCCGAGCATCAGCACGAGCGGCGTCGGTTGCTAGGTGAAACTTGCCGAAGATACTGTCCGGGTCGTTCTTGCCGCGTTTCCGCCAGGCCATGTAACTGTGTTCGGTGATCCCCTCCAACAAACAGGCGTCCTTGATTTTGTGACCCACCCTCAGACGGGCGCAGATAGCTTCCATCAGTTCCTCGTTCAAGCGAAGCTTCGGAGATAGGGCTTTGCTCTTGCCCATCAGTGGTCGTGTCCTGCTAGAGCCACTCGTGTGCCGTTCACGGTCAAACCTCCTGTTACAGCAACCTGGCCGACGAGCTTTACGCTAGCACCCTTCACTTGGACGGTCCCTTGGTCGAAACTGAGGGAGGTGGTCCCATCGGTGATGGTCATACCATCCGCCGCCGGTTGGGTGCTGCCCATCGGGATAGCGAAGGCACTGTCCAACCCGAAAAACGAACCGCCCTCATCGGCGACGGTTTGGCGTTCTTTCCAATGTTCGGTGCCTCGCATCGCGAACACCAGGAGCACATGGTCCCCTTTTTTTATCGGCAAATGAACCTTCCAACCACCACCCGCCGGATGAACCACGGGAACATCAACCAACGGTGGCCGGTCCACATACCGAACACTGTCCCCATCGGCAAGACCCAAACGAAACCCCGGCAACACCGTAGCCATCCCACCCTCATACGAATCAACCACACCAGGCATAACCGTATGCACCTGTTTCATCTCCTGCCGCCAACAAAACGACAACAACTCCGACAGGAACTCCCTCGGACTATCAGGATTCTGACTACTCATGCCGATAAAGAATAACAACCCCGGTGGGAGCCGCCGACCAAGAGAGGCAAGGAAGTCGAAATCCCCTAAGGGCCGACGGCTAGGAAACGATTCCCACCGGGATTCTAAAAATGAACCCGCCGTGCTCACGCGGAACCCGAAAAGCTCAAGCTTGTACGCGAGTCTAGTCATGTCCGTTTTATAGAGTTATGTTAAGTTGGGCGGTGTTTCCCCAGGTCAGATCGAGTTTGTCCGTTATAATCATGTTATGTTAAGTAGATTTTTTTTTCGCGACTTCCCATCTTTTTTTCGCGACTTTTCGGGTTTGGTCAAATGGGGGTGTATTCTTTAGGGGTGCTCGCCTTTCTGGTTGGTAGATAGGGAGCGTATAGGGGCCGTCCTTCCACCGCGGCCCCTATACTTTTGCCGGTATGACCTTGGCGACCACTGATGAAGTGACGGAGGTGCGGTTGCCTGCCTGGTCAGAGCCGTTCTTCGGTCCTCACAGGTATAAGTGTGTGTACGGTGGGCGGGCGTCGTCGAAAACGTGGTCTATAGCGCACATTCTGGTTATCGAGGCGGCGCAGAAGAAGCTGCACATCATGTGCTGTCGCGAGTTCCAAGCGACGATTGCGTCGTCGGCGAAGGCCGCGGTCGAGACAGCGATCCGCCGCCTGGGACTTTCACACTTTTACAAGGTTCAGACGCACAAGATATTGGGGAAGAACGGGTCGGTGTTCGAGTTCAAGGGCATCGAACAATCGAGGGAGGAGATTCGAGGGTGGGAGGGTATCGACCGGACGTGGGTGGAGGAGGCGCAGAGGATGAGCGCTGACACGGCGGATGTGCTGCTGCCTACGATTTTCCGCACGCCGGGTGCGCAGCTTATCGTGACGTGGAATCCGATCAGCCGCACCGACTGGGTGTATCACCGTTTCGTGAGCAACCCGAGACCGGGGGACTTGACGAAACACGTGAACTACTATGACAACAGTTTCTTGCCTGCTGCGGTGTGGGAGGAAGCTGAGGCGTGCAAGCGTGACGATCCGCAGTTGTACGCTCATGTGTGGTTGGGAGAACCCGACGACGGTGCGGCATCCACTCGTATTCTGGCGTTCTCGGTGTTGATGGACTGTGTGGAGGCATGGCGGCAAGGGTTGGCACCTAAATCGACGGACGTGCCGGTGGTCGACGCGGGTTTGGACATCGCCGACGGTGGAGTGGACCGCAACGCCATGGTGATACGCCAAGGGCCGACGATTGCCTACGCTGCGTCATGGCCGTCGTCCACGCCTGGTGTGCTGCTGCCGACAGCGGCGAGGGCTACTGAACTGGCCCACCATCATGATGTTTACCGTTTGTACTATGACGCTACGGGTGTGGGCGGGCCGATCCGTGGTGACTTCGGGCGTTTGTCAGCGCAGTTCAGTCACCGTCCGTTGAACTTCGGCGATCCCGTGGCCGGTCCTGGCCGCCGGTACGAGCGGGGCCGGTCGAACAAGGATGTGTTTGCGCGGCGTAACGCCCAACTGGGATTCGGGTTGCGGTTGCGGGCGATGAGAACCCTGCGGCTGTTGCGAGGCGCGGACGTTGACCCGAACACTTGTTTGTTCATCCCGGATGATGGTCGGGTTGAGAACTTGCACGAGTTCCTCGCTGCCTTGTCGCGTCCGAAGTGGAGGGCTAATCCGGTGACGGGACGGATCGAGATTGATAAGACGGGTGGTGAGGACAAGTCGCCGGATTTGTATGATGCGACGGCGTTGGCGTTTGCTCGTGACAGCGAGGGAGGGTTGCGAGCGGTCTAAACGTCGGGGATGATGAGGTCGCATTCGACACATCGCCACAGTTCGACGATGAGTGCTTCGTCGAGGGTGTCCCAAAGGGTGGGTGTCGGGTCGGCCTGTAGGTAGTCCTCGAATTCGAGTTGGCCGCCGCAGGCGAGGCACCTGCTGGTGGTGGTGGGCATTATGGGGCGGGTTTGTCGACGGCCATGACGATGGTGCCACCGGCGCGGGTTTTGGCGTGTGCTCCGTATCCCATTCCCGGTGTGTCAACGGTGACCATGGCGTGAAACTGCCATCCTGTTTGTAGGAGCGTGTTGAGATGCCACGCGGCGACCTGCTGACGGACACCCAAACGTATGTGGTCTCGCACGTCGATGATCAGCCTGCCGCCGGGTCGGACAAGCCGATAGCACTGCGCCCATGCTTGTTCGTGGAAGGTGCGATAGCGCTTGCCCCATTGCAGTTTGCCGCTGTTGTCCTCATGCAAGGGCCGTCCTAGCTGATGCCGGTAGGTGAGCCTTCGTGATTTGTCGCGGGCGGTGTGATGGTCGGCCATGCGGTTGCCGTAGGTGGGGCTGGTGACGATAGCGTCCGGTGGGTGGTTGCCCCACGGTGCGAACGCTCGCCAAATGCGAGGTGTGGGGTCGAGGATGCTTCCGACTATCGCCCGGTCCCATTGGGCGGCCCATTCGTGTTCCAGTTCCATTCCCACGATGTGGGTGGGGTGGGGAAGGTGCGAGGCGAGGCGTTTGATGCCTCCTACGCCGCACATCGGGTCGAAGATGCGCTCGTGTGACGTGTCGAGCATCGCCGCTGCTGCTTTGAGGATCGGTTTGGAGTATTTGGCTGGATGGTTTCTCACCGGGGTGTTCCTTTCTAGAAGAGCACGTTTTGGGGTTTGGGTTTGCAGGCGGGGGAGAACATTATCAAGTCCCGGCGGGTGTGTTTCCGGTCGGTGTTGATCCCTTGGAAGGTGTTGGTGTGGGTGTCCCACCCGTCGGGGATGGGGAAGTCGCCTTCGTGGGCGCAGTAGGCGATGCGGAAACGGTCACCGTTTTCGACGGCCCACCTGAACGACTCGACAGCGGCCCGGTCGCTCGTGCCTTGCAGGTCGCTGCCGTACAGGGCCGGTGACCGGCTGTCGGTGAGGTAGGGTGGGTCCATCAATATCCCGACTTCGGGTTTGTACCCGGTTGCGGTGTGGCATAGGAGCGATGGGGTGATGGTGCTGTCCCACCCTCGGTTCAGCACGACCACCTTGTCGAGGCGGGTTTGTAAACGTTGGAACCATTCGACGAGGGCCGGACGGGTGGTGCGCTGAGCGCTCACACCGACCCCGCCGATGTGCGCATCAACGTGGGGACGCTGGTCCCGCAGTGTGGTGCGCTGAGCGCTCACACCCTGCCCGCCCTGCTCTCGGATAGCCACGCTCGGGCGTTTGTCTTGCAGTGTGCGCTGAGCGCTCACACCCTGCCCTGCGCCAGGGTGGTGCTTGACGTGGGGGCGTTTGTCGCCAGCGTTCGGTTGGCACCACCCACCGCCGATCCACAGGGCCATTCCCCACACCCACCATCCCGCAGCTTTCGCGTCGTAAAAGTCGGGGTCGGCGCTCAGCCGGTGGGCGTGGTCGGTGACCCACTGGCGCAGCCACCCATGCCTGGCGGTCAAATCCTGATGAATCGTAGGGTAGTCCGCCCAGTACGCCACCTCCTCAGGATCGGCGGTGACGGCACGCCAAAAGTTGCACAACCCACCGTCGGTGTCTGCGACGATCTCGCGGGGTCCCGCCCCGCCAGGGCGGGCCAACAGCACAGCAATCGACCCGGCGAAGGGTTCGACATACACACCAGGGTTGCCGAACCGCTCCCACACCGTCGACGCGACGCGCCGTTTGCTGCCGTAATAAGGGAAAGGAGGATCAACGCTCATCATGACCTTTCTGGTTGGTAACTGGTGAGCATAGCGTATAATCCTAAACAGCGTGGCAACAGTCCAACATTTGCAGGCGATCCGATTCTCCCGCCACACGGTCGGTCTCATCTGGGAACAACTCCCCAACATTGACCGATGGCAAGTTGAAGTAGACGGCGAGTGGATACCCACCGCTACCGAACAGCCCGGAGCGGTCATAACCGGCCTTCCCCTCTACGGCAAGCACACCTTCCGTGTCCGCACAGGCAGCAGCACCCCAGGCCCGCCCAGCCTGCCGGTGACAGCACCAGCCTACGCCCCCCGCAGGGTCATCGCACCCCGCACCGTCTACCAACTGCCCCTCGCCGACGGCCCACCCCGCCAATCGTTCATCCTAAGAATCGCCGATCTCGACTGCCGGTTCACCATCCACTACCAGCCATCAGACAAAGGCTGGTACTGCACCATAGAAATCCCCCAAGGAACACCATACCTGTCCGGCAGAAAGCTAGTCAGCGACGGACCCATCTTCGACAGACAAATCGCACAACGACTCGGCGGCAACATATGGTGCCGACAGTTGGACGCTATCACCTCCGACGACCCGACAGGTCTAACGGGAGTGTGGGGAAGCACCCACGGGTTGGCTATCGAGGTGCCCACCCCGCTCGCAGGGTAGACACCTCGAACAACACTGTTAGGACAGGATCGCCAGAATCCGGTCCAGTTTCGCCCGGTCGGTGTCCTCACCAGCCGCCCGCATCAGCACATCACGGCAGAAAGCCTCCAAACTGGTGTCATTGTCAGCAGCCAACACCCGCAAGCGGGCGTGAACATCGGCGGGTACTTTCCCGATGAAGAGGCTTTTGTCGGCGGCGGGTGCCGGTTGGCAGTCGCACTGGTGGTTCATTGTGATTGTCCTTCCTGCCTTTCGCGAGCGTTGTGGTAGGCCATGAGCGCAGCGCGGTAGGTACGTCCGTTCAGCCAGGCGGCGCGTAGCCGCTCGTAGTCGCTGTCGAACCTGCCCCACGCGTCCCACCGGTTCTCGCTGGCTGCGATTTGGGTGAGGTGGTAGGCTGCCAACATCGCATGATGGTTGTCGATTTCTTCCTGGTCTTCAGGCCATATGGTGGCCATAGTTGTGCTCCTTTCTCATAGGTGGTCCCAATCCAAGGTTGGGTTCGTGCCCTGCCTGGAACTCGCATCCAGAATGTTGCTAGCGCAGGGCTGCCAGACTTAGAAAGCCTGGCCGGAAAGCCGGTTACAACTCCAGTCGTCCTTCGAGAACGAGCGGGGCATCGGCCTCGATCCAGTCGGCGATCTCCTCGAACGAACTGCCGTGGTAGTCGTTCATGATGACCAACCACTGAACCTGAAGGTCGGTTAGCCCGAGCTTGGCGCGCATCCTGTCGGACAGCGTGTAGAGTTCGTGGTCGTACATCCAGTTCCGAGGCTGAACGATCCCGGCTGGAATCCAGTCTTCACTTCCGAGGATGTCGCATGCGACTCCCAGGCAGGAGTAGCGGTTGTCGCGGCGCAGTTGGTTCTGCGCTTGGCGATATTCGCCTGACCGTAGGGCTGCAACCCAACGGCGGCGGTTCTCGGCTACGGAATCGGTTGTCATTGTTTTCTCCTTTCGTTTGTCCCGCCTGATGGCGGGTTCGTGCCCTGCCTGGAACTCGCATCCAGAATGTTGCTAGCGCAGGGCCGCCAGACTTTTTAGAAAGCCTGGCCGGAAAGCCGGTTACAACTCGAAGTCGGCGTACTCAAACGACACGGCCAGCAGGTGGTCGTAGTCGTCGGAGGTTGCTTTCTTGAGGTATTCGGCGGTCAGAACGCGGGCTTCGTCCCTTGGGTAGAAGTCGCGGATGGCGCGTCGGACGGCGGCCATGATCGCGAAGGCGTTGCCGTCTATTGGTCCGTAGACGACTGGTCTGTCAAGAACGTTCATGCTGTTCCTTTCTGTTGTTGTGTCCCGCTCTTGTGCGGGTCGTGCGCCGTCTAGGAATCGAACCTAGATAATGCCGGTCGGCGCTGTTGTGGTCACCTGGTAAGCAGGGTCCTGCATGATGGGCAATCCACGTCTGCCGCCTGGTCACTGGTGTCCACTTGTGGCTGGAGGGGCCGTCCGCATAGCGTCGTCCACGTGGCGTAGAGGCTGCTGCGGTAGTGGGTGGTGTTCATGCTGTTCCTTTCTGTTGTTGTGTCCCGCTCTTGTGCGGGTCGTGCGCCGTCTAGGAATCGAACCTAGATAATGCCGGTCGGCGCTGTTGTTGCTAGTTACATTCTCCGCAGTACTGCTGCGGCCTTGGCTGCCTGGTCGCTGCTGCCTACCATGTAGACGGTTTCCCAGTAGGCGCGCTGTTGGCGGTTGTAGCTCTTGGCGCAGGTCAGGCAGAGTACTCGCCGGGTGGCTGCTGCCTGTAGGTTCTTGTGGTCGGTGTGGGGAATCCACCGGGTCCAGCGTCGAACGCCGCAAAAGCTCTTGTAGTTGTCCAAAATGTGGACTTTGGGAGTGTTCATTGTTGTTTCCTTTCTGTTGGTGTCCCGCCTGTGTGCGGGTCGTGCGCCGTCTAGGAGTCGAACCTAGATAATGCCGGTCGGCGCGGTTGTGCTAGTTGAGCTTGAGAACAGCTAACGTGTTGCCGGTTTCCTCAGTGGTTACGCGGTCGCCTGGTGTGAATGTCCACCCAGCGAGAAAGCCGAGATCGTCGCGGTCGCGTGCGGCTTGATCGTAGATGCGGATTGTGCGGGTTGCGCACTCGTCGCAGGTGCGATAGTAGCTGGTCTGGTCGGTGTTGATGATCCATCCTGTTGCGGAGTGGTCGCAGGATGGATTCGCGCATTGGGAGTAGTTGACTACAAACGTTTCGTTGTTCATGTTGTTCCTTTCTGTTAGGTCCCGCCGTGTGCGGGTCGTGCGCTCCTTAGGAATCGAACCTAAGAAAGTCCACCAGGGAGCGCGATTCGGAAAGCCGTTAGATCACTTGAATAAGCAAGCCGTCGGCATTCATACCGGCATACACATCGTACGCGTAGCGATGTTCTACGACGCTCGCGGGTCCGTAGGTCATCGCGTGGGGAATGTATTCCGAAATCCAGTCTTCACCAGCGTCGCTGTTGGGAGTGAAGAGCACGATTGTGCCTTGATCCTGTAGGACGATATCAGCGCGGGCGTCGATAATGTCAGTGTTCATCGTGTTCCTTTCTGTTATGTCCCGCCTGTTGGCGGGTTCGTGCTATTGCCAGGAATCGAACCTAGCCGTATGCCCATACCAGGGAATAGCTGTTAGAACGGTTAGAACACGTTCGGAGAAAGCCGCAATAGTTCCGCAGATCTCCGATTCTCGTTACGCCATTGTTGCTGACGGCAAGGCAAGAGATCGCCACATGTGGCACACGTCCAGTTACGGCGCGGTGTCTTGTTGCGCCGGTATGCGGCTAGTTGCCGGTCGTGGTCGTCGAGTACGGGTCGGGACATGGTCGGCGCGGGAGGGTGTCCCGCGGTATCATGGTTTCGCGATCCGCATATGCAGGGAGTGTTCATGTTGTTTCCTTTCTGTAGGTCCCGCCTGTTGCGGGTCGTGCTATCGCCAGGAATCGAACCTAGCCGTATGCCCATACCAGGGAATAGCGGTAGAAAGCCTACTGAGTGCAATCCGGCGCGTGCCAGGGTTGCCGTGTCCATTCTTGCGGGTTGGCGAGGTCCGAGCTCGAACCGAACCAATCTCCGAGTTCGGGATGCGTCAAATAGGTTGCATCCTCATGTCCGGCGCAAGTGTTCATGTTGTTCCTTTCTGTAGGTTCCCGCCGTGTGGCGGGTCGTGCTATCGCTAGGAATCGAACCTAGCCGTATGCCCAACCAGGGAATAGCTGTCAATGGTTAGTAGATGCTCAACCCTGCATCAAAGATGCCAGTCAGTTGCTCGCGAAGCTGACTCGTGGGAAAGCTGAGAGTGTCGCCAACATGAGCGATCGGTCCGCCCAAGCTGTTCGCGTAAGCTACGGCTTTGCGACTGACTAGGCAGACAAGGGTTATTGATCCCTTGACATCTAGAAATAGGTCTATGCGCATTACTGATCCCTTTCTGTAGGTCCCGCCTGTTGCGGGTAGCGCGCTCGCCAGGAATCGAACCTAGCCGTATGCCCAACCAGGGAAGCGCGACAGAAAGAAAGTAAACAAACGATTCACGGTTTCCGTTTCCCGACGAGTCCTACCTCGCGCTGACAACCAAGCTCTTGCCTGGTCATAATCACTCGTGGCTTATGGGAAACCGTATGTTGTGTGCGCTATGGTCGGAGCCCGTATTCTCGGGAATCGCTCTAGGGAGATTCCGACCTAGTGGCAACATAACTATTTCGTTATGTGACCAGAACAATAGCCTATCCCTAGACATCGTGCAAATCGGAATCGGCATTACATAAGCAGTGTTTACGCTATCCGACGATTGTCGGAGCATCGTCGACGATAGTTTACGATATTCTAAAATCTTCCTATTTTTTTCGCGAGTTAGCGTTTTCCCTGGTAGATCGCCTGCGCGATGCTCGTCGCGGTGACGTGATCCGCATCCGTCGTCGAGTTATGTTAAGTAGATAGGTCAAACCGAACGGTCAAACCGAACGGTCAAACCGAACGGTCAAACCGAACGGTCAAACCGAACGGTCAAACCGAACGGTCAAACCGAACGGTCAAACCGAACGGTCAAACCGAACGGTCAAACCGAACGGTGTCCCTGGTGTGCCTGGTGTGTCCCTGGTGTCCCTGGTGTGCCTCGTGTGTCCCTCGTGTGTCCCTGGTGTCCCTCGTGTGCCTCGTGTGTGCCTGGTGTGCCTGGTGTGTCCCTGGTGTCCCTCGTGTGCCTCGTGTGTCCCTCGTGTGTCCCTGGTGTCCCTCGTGTGCCTCGTGTGCCTCGTGTGTCCCTCGTGTCCCTGGTGTCCCTGGTGTCCCTGGTGTGCCTCGTGTGTCCCTCGTGTGTCCCTCGTGTGGTGACGGAATGCGGAATGCGGAATGCCGGAATGCCGGAATGCCGGAATGCCGGAAAGCCAGAAAGCCAGAAAGCCTATACCGTATTCCATATAGAGGTTTTTTTCGCGCGGGGCCCTGGCAGTAAACGGTTTTTTCATATCGGGTTCGGTATAGTAAACGGTTTTTTCATATTGGGTTCGGTATAGTGAACGGGTTTTTTTGACCGGCGCGAATTGCTATCTACCTGGGGTTTTAGGTTTTTTCGCGGTTTTTAGGCGCGGGTAAATCGCGGGTAAATCGCGGCTAAATCGCGGCTAAATCTACTAACTCCTACCCTCCTACCCGCCACCGGCGCCCTGAGGGACACTGAGGGACACTCCTACCCGTCTACCCGCCCTGAGGGACACTGAGGGACACTCCTACCCGTCTACCCGCCCTGAGGGACACTGAGGGACACTCCTACCCTCCACCGGCGCCCTGAGGACCACTGAGGGACACTCCTACCCTCCACCGGCGCCCTGAGGACCACTGAGGGACACTCCTACCCTCCACCGGCGCCCTGAGGACCACTGAGGGACACTCCTACCCTCCACCGGCGCCCTGAGGACCACTGAGGGACACTCCTACCCTCCACCGGCGCCCTGAGGACCACTGAGGGACACTCCTACCCTCCACCGGCGCCCTGAGGACCACTGAGGGACACTCCTACCCTCCACCGGCGCCCTGAGGACCACTGAGGGACACTCCTACCCTCCACCGGCGCCCTGAGGACCACTGAGGGATCCTACCCTCCACCGGCGCCCTGAGGACCACTGAGGGACACTCCTACCCTCCACCGGCGCCCTGAGGACCACTGAGGGACACTCCTACCCTCCACCGGCGCCCTGAGGACCACTGAGGGACACTCCTACCCTCCACCGGCGCCCTGAGGACCACTGAGGGACACTCCTACCCTCCACCGGCGCCCTGAGGACCACTGAGGGACACTCCTACCCTCCACCGGCGCCCTGAGGACCACTGAGGGACACTCCTACCCTCCACCGGCGCCCTGAGGACCACTGAGGGACACTCCTACCCTCCACCGGCGCCCTGAGGACCACTGAGGGACACTCCTACCCTCCACCGGCGCCCTGAGGACCACTGAGGGACACTCCTACCCTCCACCGGCGCCCTGAGGACCACTGAGGGACACTCCTACCCTCCACCGGCGCCCTGAGGACCACTGAGGGACACTCCTACCCTCCACCGGCGCCCTGAGGACCACTGAGGGACACTCCTACCCTCCACCGGCGCCCTGAGGACCACTGAGGGACACTCCTACCCTCCACCGGCGCCCTGAGGACCACTGAGGGACACTCCTACCCTCCACCGGCGCCCTGAGGACCACTGAGGGACACTCCTACCCTCCACCGGCGCCCTGAGGACCACTGAGGGACACTCCTACCCTCCACCGGCGCCCTGAGGACCACTGAGGGACACTCCTACCCTCCACCGGCGCCCTGAGGACCACTGAGGGACACTCCTACCCTCCACCGGCGCCCTGAGGACCACTGAGGGACACTCCTACCCTCCACCGGCGCCCTGAGGACCACTGAGGGACACTCCTACCCTCCACCGGCGCCCTGAGGACCACTGAGGGACACTCCTACCCTCCACCGGCGCCCTGAGGACCACTGAGGGACACTCCTACCCTCCACCGGCGCCCTGAGGACCACTGAGGGACACTCCTACCCTCCACCGGCGCCCTGAGGACCACTGAGGGACACTCCTACCCTCCACCGGCGCCCTGAGGACCACTGAGGGACACTCCTACCCTCCACCGGCGCCCTGAGGACCACTGAGGGACACTCCTACCCTCCACCGGCGCCCTGAGGACCACTGAGGGACACTCCTACCCTCCTACCCGCCCATACGCGACTAAGCCCTACCGAGGGATATCCCGGTAGGGCTTAGATTGATGTAAGCGCTAGGAGGAGTAAAACCTATGCGTACTATGCGCTATCGCCAAGAGTTGCCTGGCGATATCTCCGCTAGCGTAATGTGCCGTGTAGTTGCTGATTTCGATACCGCTTTTCGCGATAGCATTTGAAGCTGTTCCGTAGGCGGCGTAGTAGTCGTAGTATCCATCAGTGTTGTTGTGGTCCCAGGTTTCGTACCTGGTATTCCACATATCGCGGGCTATAGCCGCAATATGTTGTGCCTGAGTATCCGTTAGCATTTAGATGACCTCCTTAGGAGTAATCGGTAACCGTTACATCTAGTTGTGTATGGCAACTAGCGCAATAGGTTTCGTAATCGAATTCGTAGTCGGCAAATACCGGCGCCTGAGGGTTACCCTCGGGATCAAATACCGGTAGATTTACCGCGCATTCAACGCAATAGATATCCGCCCAATATTTGTATGCGACAATATCTGTCGCATGTACATACCGTATATCGGAGTACATATCGTTCCTTTCCTTAGTATCCACTTACCTGAGTAAGCCGGTAAGCCCTATGCGGCTTACCCTTATCGCGGGTTTTCCGTATGGGGGAATTCAACCCGTATGCGTGACTACGGCATACGAGGAGTTCTACTATGCCGTTATCCGCGCGGTAATGCGCGGGATCAATGCAGGGATAGGAGAATTCCACCACGTCACAAGTCGGGACCGGCGCGAAACCGGGCCCATACCATTCGCGGGATTCGCGATTTGTGGTAGCTGTCGTTTCCATATGGGTAACAATAGCCTACCCCTAGGACCTATGCAAATGGGAATCGGTGATAGGCGACAGTGATCTACGCTATCCCGACGGCTATCAGCGATACCCGGCGTTGTTCTACGATATGTAAGAATCTTTCCACCTTTTTTCGCGAGTTAGCGTTTCCCCAGGTAGATGACCTGCACTCCTACCCGCCAGGCGCACTCCTACCGCACTCCTACCCGCCAGGCGCACTCCTACCGCACTCCTACCCGCCAGGCGCACTCCTACCGCACTCCTACCCGCCAGGCGCACTCCTACCGCACTCCTACCCGCCAGGCGCACTCCTACCGCACTCCTACCCGCCAGGCGCACTCCTACCGCACTCCTACCCGCCAGGCGCACTCCTACCGCACTCCTACCCGCCAGGCGCACTCCTACCGCACTCCTACCCGCCAGGCGCACTCCTACCGCACTCCTACCCGCCAGGCGCACTCCTACCGCACTCCTACCCGCCAGGCGCACTCCTACCGCACTCCTACCCGCCAGGCGCACTCCTACCGCACTCCTACCCGCCAGGCGCACTCCTACCGCACTCCTACCCGCCAGGCGCACTCCTACCGCACTCCTACCCGCCAGGCGCACTCCTACCGCACTCCTACCCGCCAGGCGCACTCCTACCGCACTCCTACCCGCCAGGCGCACTCCTACCGCACTCCTACCCGCCAGGCGCACTCCTACCGCACTCCTACCCGCCAGGCGCACTCCTACCGCACTCCTACCCGCCAGGCGCACTCCTACCGCACTCCTACCCGCCAGGCGCACTCCTACCGCACTCCTACCCGCCAGGCGCACTCCTACCGCACTCCTACCCGCCAGGCGCACTCCTACCGCACTCCTACCCGCCAGGCGCACTCCTACCGCACTCCTACCCGCCAGGCGCACTCCTACCGCACTCCTACCCGCCAGGCGCACTCCTACCGCACTCCTACCCGCCAGGCGCACTCCTACCGCACTCCTACCCGCCAGGCGCACTCCTACCGCACTCCTACCCGCCAGGCGCACTCCTACCGCACTCCTACCCGCCAGGCGCACTCCTACCGCACTCCTACCCGCCAGGCGCACTCCTACCGCACTCCTACCCGCCAGGCGCACTCCTACCGCACTCCTACCCGCCAGGCGCACTCCTACCGCACTCCTACCCGCCAGGCGCACTCCTACCGCACTCCTACCCGCCAGGCGCACTCCTACCGCACTCCTACCCGCCAGGCGCACTCCTACCGCACTCCTACC
>CBDEUZ010000006.1:0-82141 GCA_965243495.1 Dehalococcoidia bacterium
GATATCCTTGCGTTGACGCGGACAGCGTCGGACAGAACCTGGTTCATGCTGATGTTCCTTGGATTTCAGTCCATGCCGCATCGCGCTGTTCTGCCGTGATGTTGCGGCCGAGGATGGCTTCGATGGCTGTGACATGCGGCTTTCCGTGTATCGTCCATGCCTTTGAGTCATCGGGGTCAAGCGACTTGATGGCGTCCTTGATGGCTTCATTGAGTTCAGCTTCTTTCCGCTTTGCCTGATCCACCATGGTGCCGACGGTTGTGTGCTGCCACTGGTTGAAACCGTCTCCCGGCGCGATGTTGTGGCAAGGATGCGCATGGTTGCGCGTGCCCAAGGCGTTTGGATTTGCCGCAAGGGCGACACCGCTGATGACGCCGCCGTCGCCTACGTCGGTGACGACCAGAGGCACCATCTTGTGTGCGACCCAGTTCGGGTTCGGCTGTCTGGGCCGGCCGGTCCTTTGCCTCTTGACGATGACGATGTCGCCAACGGAAACATTGGTGCTCATGGGATCCTCGCTCAGATGTTGTCCAGATACCGCATGGCGTTGGGTTCCATGATTTCCAGGCCGCCCAGCACCATCGTGCCGTGATACTTCCAGTTCGTTCCCAACCTCTGCGGCTCGATGAACTGAAGCTCCTGCGGGATGTGATAGCGCAGGACGTCCATGTCGCGGGGATAGGCGATTGCCCGCGTTGTCGCCGTCCTGTTCGCCCAAGTCCCTGACGGAGTCTCGACGCTATCACCTGCCGTCGAAAGCTGCCGGATTGTCCGGATCATGAGCGGCTGGCCTGTCAGGGCGGTGTAGGGGTTGTACTTGCGGATGTACTCCATGACCGACTGGTTGGCGTCATTGCCCATCGGGCGTCCGAGCGCGACGAACTGGTCGACGGGCAGGCAAAGCGTGTCGCAGATTCGGACTTGGTTCGTGTCGGACCACGCACCGCCGATAAGCTGGTTGACGTCGTTGAAGATCGTCTCGTCTTCTGCCGTCTCCCATTGGTGCATGTCGTCTGTGGAACGCCATTCGCGCGGCACGTTCGGGTTGTTGATCATCCCGTCCCAGCCGGAGCCCGCGTCGCCTTCGAGGAACACGCGCTCCTTCTCCTCTTCCGCGATGCGGAACGAGAGCCGGACCTTCCGGTCGCTCAGGTTCTGGCCAAGCAGCATCGCGCGTCCGATTTCGCGGTCCGACCAATCGTAGGCCAGGCCCTTCCATTGGATCGAGACGCTGTGCTGCTGTTCGAGCAGTTCGACCAGCGGGAAGTCGTTGCCTCGGTTAGCGAGGTCGACCATCTCGCCGGTTCCGTCGAAGCTGTAGTAGAGGATCGAGTCTGCGTGCGGCGATGCTTCCCTGCTGATGCCGACAAGCGCTGGATACTGGATCGAGGCGTGCTTGATCATGCGCACGCGGCTCTCGATATGTGCAGCCTGACTTTCGAGGAAAGTCATTTGCTGGCGGAGATTCATTTTTCGTACTCCTTACTGCTCAAGTCAGGTCTGCGGCCCGGAAAGGCGCATGACCGCGATGCCTTGCGCCGGCGCCCCGTAGATGAATTCCGCGTTCGGGACGCGGATGTGCGTTGCGGACGGCGCTTTTGCGCTGAACTGGCCCACCGTCTCTTCCGCGTTTCCTGCTCCGCTTGCTGCGGTTGCCACCACGACCGGGTCGTGCTTGGCGACCGCAGCGCTGACCTTGACTGCGACGTCGCCGCGCCAGAGCGTGGAGACGACCTCGGCGGGCGTGTAGACGGCCTCGCTTTTCGCGGGGAGGCGCGGGTCCGAGACGGCCACGCCTGCCATGATGACGGAGTCGAACGCGAAAACGGCTGCGTCGTCGCCGACTGCCGCGGCGGTGCTCCCGCGTGCGGCCCGGACGACGGTCAGGTCAGTGGCTGCAGCGTTTGCCGCTGTGACCTGCAGGATTTCCGATCCGACCAAGATGAAGGATCCGACGAGTGCGTCGCCGCCGCCGGACAGAAGCGCGGACGGCGCGTCGATCACCAGCGTCGTCGCAGAGTTGTTGATCGATCCGTTGACCGTCGCGACCTGCCGCCGTCGTGCGCCCAAGAGGATGTCCTGGTCGCCTGCTCCGGCGAGATTGGACGGCATGACCGCGCGCCCGAATGGAACGCTGTCCGTTCCTGCAAGCCTTCGCGAATCGATGTCGCAGGTCTGCGTGTTGGCGATCTGGCCGTCAAGCTTTTCGCCGTGAAATTCTGGGTATTGTCGCTGGACAATTGACATCAGCGGCCTCCGTTGCTCGTGTATGCCTCGGTCTGCGCCTTGACGTATTCGTCCATCGCCTTCTTCCGGGCATCAGTGGCGATCAGCGGGCGCGAGTCGAATGCAGCGACGCCTGCGGGCAGCATGTAGTCGGCTGCGCCGGTGTCGCTTGCCGCGACCTTGGTCTTGGCAAGGTCAAGCGCGCCCCGCAGGTAATCGACGCTCTTGTCTTCGGCGTTTGGCACGGTGTCGCCGAGGGCGGCGATCAGGATGGCCTTTTCGTCGGCGGTCTTGAGCGCGTCGCGCTTGTCTTCCGGGATCATGGGCAGCGCGTCGACCATGATGTCGTATCGTGCGCGTTCGGTCTGCCGGATGTTGTCCTCCAGCGCCTTCGCTGCATCTTCGGCCTTCTTCTTGGCCGCTTCGGCGTCGGCGGCTGCCTTGGCGTCGGCGGCTGCCTTGGCCTGCGCCTCGAAGGAGTCCTTCATCTCCTTCATGCCGTCCATGAAGGGCTTCATCGCGTCGCCGAACGCTTTCTTCATGGCGTCGCTGGCCTCCGCGTCCATCTTCTGGTTCTTCATGGCCGCGTCAAGCGCGTCGCCGATGGCCTTTTTCATTTCGTCGGCGTTCATGTTTTCGGCTCCCTCCGTGAGAGTTTTCAGATCACCATCTGGTATGCGTGCATTTTTAGTTCTCGTATCGTTCTTGTCAAGGCTGTCGAGCACGCGCACTGACGAGCCTGCCCGCCCACGCTCGACGAGTGCGACGTGGTTGATGTAGAGCGGGCCTTCCGTCTTCCCGTCCTCGCCGAGCCTGAACTCGTAACCTATTGAAAGCTCGCTGATTCCCTCATCCAGTTTCTTGAGCGCATCCTTGTCGCCGATAAGGACGTCGCCGACGATGGTGTTATCCGCGAAAGACGGTTCTCCTGCCACCGCGCCCACCACGACCTTCTTGAAGTTGTCCGGCGTCACCCCCCCTTTCGGGTGACCCACGGTGATTGGCGCACCTCGCAGCGTGTCGATGGTGTCAGGGTGACGCAAGGTCTCGATGGTCCTCGTGACCGTCACGAGACCGTCGCCGTCCATGCCGATCTCGCTGGCGAGATAGTCAATCGGGCCTGCGCGCGTGAGTACCGCGCCTGACCTGATCATGCCTTCCGGCGTGGTCCGCCGGGTGCTGTCCGCCGCGCTGGTGGCGTAGGGCTTTGAGGTGTCGCCGTCCTTGAGCCACTTCTTGAAGTCGGCGATGGAGACCTCGCTGACGGACTGGCGGCGGTCGGCGCCGGCACCGTCCGAAAAAGCGGATTCGTAGATCGCGACGGCTTCGCCCATGTTTCGGAAGCCCAGCATGACCTTGTGCTCGTCCCACTTCTTGGTTTCGCGGTCGACCTGGTCGACGATGAAGACTTTTTCGCTCTCGAATTCGAGTCCGACATACACGTCCACTTGGTCACCATCCGCGCCTTCGGTGCGCGATATGTAGCCGTAGGTGGCTGGCAGGACGGACTCCCATTCGGATCCGTCCGCGGCCTTTCCCTTGCGCTTGGTTCCTGCGGCGTTCTCGACGACGACCGGAAGTCCCTGAAAGTCGAAGCGGCCCTTCTTGTAGTTGCCCGCCTTGCGCTGGCCTTCCGTTGGCGTCTCGTTGGTAGCGCGCTCCGCTTCGAGGAGGGACTTGATGTCGTCGAATGCCATTGCAGCCTCCGTTTGGCTGCAGTGTGGCGCAAGACAAGGCGGGTGGTCAAGGTGCGTGCAGCAAAGGGGTCAAATGACCTGTTTGCTCAGAGCGCCGAGCAGGCACCTTCCTCCGCGACGCGGATCAGGCGGAACGGCCCGCCGCAGACGCAGGTCTTGCCGGATACGGGCGGGCGCTCGTCCGTCCAGCATTCGCGGCAGGCTCCGCATTTCATCGGACGCCAGTGCTTGGCGATGCAGGCGTCGCACGCGCACCCGCCGAACTCCGCGGCGATGTGAGCGTCTCTAGGGCTGTGGCGCGGCAAGGTTCTCTCTTTATGCGAAGGGCGCAGGACTTTCAGGGAGGATTTGATCCTGCGCCCCTTTCCGGACCTCATGCCCGGAAACTCGGTTCAGTTCGCGTCCATTACGCTGGCGGCGCTTGCGTAGGTTGAGGTGACCGTGTGGTTATGCTTCACGGACTTCCCGCCGTCGCTTCCGGCGCCAAGAAGCAAGGAGTTGGCCATGCGATGCGGCCGCGACACCGGATTGCGCTTGCGAATGGCCTTGTCCAGAAGATCGTCGATTTTGCCAGTCTCCGACGACCTTGTCAAAAAGGGCGGACGGCGATCTCCACCTCCGGGAGGCGCTTGACGTATTCCTCGGGGATGGCCCGTGCGGCCACCATCTGCGCCTCGTTCTCGGACGCGGCCAGGATCACAGTCGGCTTGACAAGGATCTCGGAAGGCTCCGGTTCCTTGGTCCTGTCCTTCGATTCCGGGTGCAGGAGCACCGCGTATTCGAACAGCGAGCTTCTCGTTCTTTCGGTCATGATAGGTTTCTCCTTGTTTGCGTTGATCTCGCCGGAGGCGCGGACGAATGCAAAACGCGCCTCCGGACAAGAGCCGGCCTGTCATACGGATGCCGGAATTCCGTGCCGGTTTTCCGATTCGGGTTGCCGACACCAAGACCCCGAAAAGTGTGTCCGTGCTCTCCGGACTGCCACGCCTAGTTCCGGGTATCCCGTGGATCCTCCCCTCGGCGTTCAGGGGAACTGGTTGCGGGGGGAGGATTTGAACCTCCGACCTTCGGCTTATGAGACCGACGAGCTACCGCTGCTCCACCCCACAATTATCGCCTCCTTTCTTGCACGATTCGGCAGGTGCGTAAACCCCTAACCAGCCTCGATGTGCGCGATGTACTTGATCACCGCGTCCGACCATCCGTTGACCCGCTTCCAGCCGTTCTCGTAGCCGACTCCGTTCTTGTAGGGCGCCACGTTCAGCATCCATGCATCCTTCGCGCGCGGCTCCCTGACCGGGTCGTGCGACTGCTCGTCGGTGATGACGATAAGGCGGTCAACGTCAGGGTGTGCCTCCTGAACCTCTTGCAAGGCACGGCCGAGGTAGGTTCCCGCGTTATGCTGGGACGTCCTGACCGCGTCGATCATCGCCATGCCCTCGCGCGACGGGACGCGGACGACCCGGTTCGAGAACGAATAGACGAACTTGTTCTCCTTCGGCACGGGCACGATGGCCGCAAGCGCTCCGGCGGCATCCATCAACGTCATCATCGAACGGTCGGAGATCATGGCCGTCATGGATCCGGAGACGTCCACGAGGATGACGGTCGTTCCGCTCCAAGCCTCGGCCTCACCGATGGTCGCGATCATGGCCTCGTCCAGCGCAGGCTCCATGTCCGGGCATGCCCGCGCGGCTGCCACGAACCGGAAAGGCTCGATGCCGCGCGCGCCCTTCCGCGCCTTGATCGCGTCCGCCATCAGGCCACGGTTGACCTTGGCCTCCACCATGTTCCGGAGGTTCCTGATCAGCGCGAAGTAGCCCAGCTTCCCCTCGCGGAGCATCCGCTCGAAAGTCGCTTTCTTGTCTTTGCCTGCGGAGAGGCTGACTTCCCACGTGTCAGGCGCCGGCATGGTGCCGTCGATCAGGCGCTTCCATACCTCCGCCTGCTCGTCGTCCTTCGGCTTCGCGTGGCAGAGGAACAGCACGTCGCGGAGGCGGATCGCCTTGGCGCGGTCGTACTTGGCAAGCTGGTATTCGTCGAACTTGGTGAACGCCGCGGCCAGGCCTTTCTTCATCTGGTTGGAGATGACCTTCTTGACCTTGTCCGGCGTGGTGCCGTTGACGACGGCGTGGACGGCCAAGAGTTCGGCCAACTCGTCCGCGCGGTTGACGACCTTCGGGATGGTCTCGGAGACCAGCTTCGTTCCCGATGCTGTGGCAGCCAGCGCGGAGACCATGAGCAGGGGCGCGTGACGGATGCCGTGCTCCTTGCGGGCCTCGATTGCGAGGTCGGCGACGAATTCAGGTCGGCACTCCCTGCTGAGGCGGACGATCCGTGTCGCTATGTCCTCGCCGGCCTCGTAGAACGTGTGTTCCCAGAGCATGCATGCCATGACGCTGCGCTTGAGTTGGTCCTCGAATGTCAGGAACGGACCCGGCGCGCCTTCATGCGTGCGCGGGCGGTGGCGTTTGAGATTGGTTTGCATGGCAATCCTCCTTCCGGTTGCGGGAAGGAGTGAAGTGCAGGAGACCGGTCGCTGGCCAGGCGATGGATTTGAACCATCTTACAGAGCTTGGTTTTTGAGACCCAGCAGTGCCAACCCGAAGAACTGGCAAACTACGCTACCTGCACGTCACTCCTTCCCGGTTCGCGGATGGGGAGATGACTGCAAGGGTTCAGGCGGATCCGGCACAAAGTGCTCTACCTCTGAGCTACACTCCCGAAGGAATGGCTGGGTTCGAACCAGCGACCACTCGATTACAAGTCGAAGTAACCGAAACCTACGCCACTTGCAGACAACTCCCCATCCAGTTTCGCTTCAGCGCGTCCCGGAAGGGAATTGCGGATTGCGGGGCATCAGGCGCAGCGAGAGCATGCCGTTGCTCTAACCTGGCTGAGCTACCTCCCGTCTGTTCGGGAGGACTGGATTCGAACCAGCGACCTACGGCTCCCAAAGCGAAGTATCTCGCGACTACGGCACCCGCAATCCAAATTCCATACCGAGAACAAGCGATGCCAGTCTGCGCGTTTTCAAGACGAAGGAACTGGCACCTACGCTACGGTGCGAATCACCTTAGAGGATCCGGGCGCAGTCGTAAACCCCTTATCCGCCTGCGACGTTCGGCTCCGTGCCGATGTAGGAGTTGCTGGTGTTCACGATGGTGATTGATCTGGTCATCTAAATCTCGCGCCGGAAACCCCGTCGTTGACGGCGGGGAGGAAGGCGCGCTCCTTGTTGTTGCGTGAAAAATGGGGCGGGCGTCTGAAGCCGCCCGTCCCGCCGCCTGGAAGAACCCAAAGTGCAGCTTGCGCTGCGGTGCGGCTCACGCCGCTCGCGGGGTCGCTTGCGGTCTCCCGGTGACGCCGCCCGAAGGCGGGCTCCCCTCGACCAACTTGCACCCCCGCGTTTGGAGTCGCCCCGTTTCGTGCCCGACCCGGCTTGTCTGCAGACGACTCTTCCAGGGTCCGGGGCTGAGGAAGCACCCCGGAGTGGGTCTTGAACGTGTGATGCAAGGTAGATTGGATAATAGTCTCCTTTCTCGGTCTGGTCAGCACGGGCTTTCGGAACTTCCGTTCCCAAAGCCCCTCCCTTCAGGGAGGGGTCGCTTACGGTCGTCTCCTATTTCTGCGTTTTCCCTGCCGGGGGTGCCCCCGCGGCCTTGGCCTTCTGCAGCTTCATCGCCTCCTCGCTCTGCCGCTGCGCCTCCTCGGCCTTGCGCTCTTCCTCAAGCTCGCTCTTCATCGACGGCGTCCAGTCGCCAAGGTCGCCCCAGAACTCGTCCTGCGCCAGGCGCTCGCGCGCCTCGTCCTCGTCCACGAGACCGTTGACGTAGGTGTCGTTGACCGCCTTCGTCCAGAGGGCTGTGACTTCCGCCTTCTCCTTGTCCGTCATCTCGCCGAGCTTGTTCCACTCGTATTCCGGCGGCTCCTCAAGGCCGACGTGCTTGGCGAGCATCATGTCGATCCGGTCCAGCACAGGCGCGACGTCCCGCTTTCTCGTGGCCTCTACAGTGATCCGCCAGTCCCGCGCGTCGCCGTCGCCAGTGGCGTTCAGGCCCGTCGCTGACGTGCCCTCGAAGCGCGTTATCGGGATGCCGCCGATGGCCGCAAGCCGGCGCGTCTGGCGGTCGAGGACGTCGACGAGTCCGGCCCATGTCACGTCCTTGCGCTCGGCTTCGTCCTCCATGTCCATGAACAGCGTCCGGTAGATCGAGCGCAGCATGTTCACTTCCTGCGCTATGTCCTCCGGCGTCGCCTCGCCCTTCTCCGGGCCGCGGGCGATGGTCTCCTTGAAGCCGTGGATCTTCTGGACCCAGACGGACGCCTCGGAGACGAGGTGCGCGGCGTTCGCGGTCATGGTGGCGTCGCGCAGGATGTCCTCAAGCGCGCGCGTGATGAGGGAGACGCCCCATTCGCGTTCCCATGGTCCGGACACCCAGCCTTCGGTCAGCGGCGAGCGCTGGCCGTCAAAGCGGATCATGCGGTCGCCGTTGACGACGGTGCGCTGGCTCTGCGTCGTCGCCGGCGCCGGGTCCGCAGCCATGCTCCCGGTGTAGGAGTCCGGCCCTGCGTGGCCGCTGACGCGGTCGTTCCATTGGTATTGGAAGGGCTCGGCGTAGCGCGGCTTGGTCTTGTCCGTCCGCCAGTTGAGGACGGAGAGCGAGAAGCGGTCGACGGCCACGAGGTTGGCAATCGATCCCTCCTTGACGTCTTCCGGGTCCAGTTCGCGCTCGAACTGGCTGTGGTCGTCCGGGCATACGATCACTGCCGCGGTCCCCCAGATGCGCGACGCGATCATGGCACCGGGCAGGGCGACCCAGAGCTTCAGTTCGGCCTCGGCCTTCTCCATGGCCTCGTTCGCGCTCTTGTCGTCGCTCGTCCAGCGTCTGCCGGCGGCGAACATGTCCTCGACGGGGATGTTGATCATCCTGGCCATGGCCCATGACATCTGGTAGATGGTCTCCGCCTCCGCGCGGTCGACGCGGATCGGGATGAATTCTGAGGCGAGGGACTTGTCGAGTTCCGTGCCCATGCCTGTGGTCGTGTTCCGTAGCCGGGCCATGCGGTTGCTTCCGGCGTTGGAGTCCATGGCCTGCATGGGCCGTCCGTATTGGTCGATGACGCTCATTGTGCGAAGCCTAGCCTAGCGGCGGCGCGTGGGCAAGGTTGGGGAAGGCGGGACAATTTTGGTTATCGCGTAAGGTTTGGCCTTCCCCTGCATGACGCTGCGTCTGAACGGTGGGTATCGGTTCTAGATTGGCATCGTCATGCAGGACAAGACGGACGGGGCGTTATGCAATTGGGTATCGAATCCTGAAAGGCCCCGTCCTGAAGGCGGCGCGTGGGCGCCGCCAGGCAAATGGGTCATTTGACCTGTTTAAGCAAGTCGTCGGAAGATGTGTCTCCTCGCTGAGGTTCTGAGCCACGCATCATCGCGCGTCCGATTTCGCGGTCAGACCAGTCGTAGTTTAGGCCCTTCCACCGGACCCGATCCCATGGGATCTCAATCCCGTTTTCGTCCATGGGGACCAGCTTGATCCTCTCTGTCATCATACCAGGTCCAGGTATTTGACGGCCTCAGGCTGCTTGAATTCGACACCGCCGAGCGAAATCACGCCGGGGAACAACCACTTCCCGCCGAATTCCTCGTCCGCGTCTTCGAGACGCGGATCAGGAAAATAAAGGTCAGCCGGCACGTGGTTGACGATTACGTCCGGGTCGTTGCGGTAGGCGACGATTCGATTCTCCCCTTCTCTGTCGATCACCATTCTGAGCCTTTTCCCGGTGGCCGTCGTGCATGGGTTTCTCTCAGAGTTGAATCCCCACATGCTCAGAAGATACGACCACTCCAACGGGACAGAAACGGTGTCGCACAGAAACCCGGACCCGTCGCTTGCGACAAGCGCCTCTAGCCGAGTTTTCAGCTTCCTTCCCCTTTCGGCGTAGGTCGCGCCATCTGAGCCCAAGTTGATTTCGGACAGCGCGAGATGAGCGGTCTGTATGTCCACGGCGTTGAGCAGCCCAGGCATGCTTCCGCCATCGCCCCGAAAGAACATTTCATTTTTCAGATACTCCGCGCGGGCGAACGCTCGTCGAACCACTTTGCCACAGAGCGACTGACCGGTTTTCATCGCGTCCGCAACGTCCTTGCACGTCCAGCCGAAAGCCAGTGTTTTGTCCTGGTCGCTGTCATCGAAATGCGCGTGCAAGATTGTTTCACGACACCGTTCATTGCTGTCGATCACCGCGGCTTTTCGGTAATCACAAAACGGCAACTTGGCAGCCGCTATTCTGTTTTCGTTCACGAAGCGTGACGCTTCGCTGACGACAAACTCGCGCTGGCGTTCCAGCGCTGATGTCGTGATGTCCGCCAGCGCAGGCGCGGGCAGAACGGGTGCAGCGGCCAAGCCGCCGATAAATGTCCGTCGTTTCATGTCATTTTCCTTTCGGTTGGTTTGAGTTGAGCGTCATGCAGGACAAGACGGACGGGGCGTTATGCAATTGGGTATCGAATCCTGAAAGGCCCCGTCCTGAAGGCGGCGCGTGGGCGCCGCCAGGCAAATGGGTCATTTGACCTGTTTAAGCAAGTCGTCGGAAGATGTGTCTCCTCGCTCAGGTTCTGAGCCACGCATCATCGCGCGTCCGATTTCGCGGTCAGACCAGTCGTAGTTTAGGCCCTTCCACCGGACCCGATACCATGGGATCTCAATCCCGTTCTCGTCCATAAGGACCAGCTTGATCCTCTCTGTCATCATACCAGGTCCAGGTATTTGACGGCCTCAGGATGGCGGATTTCCAAGCCGCCAAGAACCATCGAGCCGGAAAACGTCCACTGAGAACGGTTTTCCGTGAGTTGCGGCCCATTGAACTCGATGTCCTTCAATACGTGGCACGCGAGCACGTCCGGGTCGTTCGGATAGGCGACAACACGTCCATAGTGTCCGCCTACCTTTTCTAAGGCCTTGAAGACTGCTACAGTGAGACGCTTTCCCGTTGACTTGGTGTAAGGATTGTCACGTCGAATGCTCTCCATGACCGACATCTCGTCATCATCCCCGCCGTCGGCAATGGGATGATGCATTCGCATGTAGAGGTAGGGCGCCATGACAAGTGTGTCGCGAAGCACGCCGTCCCCGCCGAGAATCTCGTTGAACAGGTCAACGATCCATCTATTTCCGGCAAATTTGTAATGCCACGCAAAGCTTTCTGTCGGAATGTTCGGGTTGTTGACAATCCCGTGCAAGTTGCTTTTCGCGCTTCCTACGAGGAAAACGGCCAGTTTCTGTGATTCCGCGTTCTGAATCTGGCGGACAATGGGGAAGTCATAAAGGCCATGACCGGCGTCCATCGCCCGCGCAACATCCTTGCGCGGCCAACCAAAAGAAAGACCGTGGACGAGGCGCGGCTCGCGCCCGCTCATTGTGGGCGGCCACGTTGTCCCGTCGTCTCCGACCATCGTCACCAATCGCCTGTACATCGACGCCTCGCCATTCCTGAACATGCGGTCGCGACATCCGTTCTCGAGTCTGACGCTCTCTAAGAACACGAATTCCTTTTCCCGTTCGAGCGTGTCGTCTCGCGCCAGCGCAGGCGCGGGCAGAACGGGTGCAGCGGCCAAGCCGCCTATGAATGTTCTTCGTTTCATGATTCTTTTCTTTGTTGATGGGGGAGGCGATCTACCAGTGATTATCGTTAGGATTTTGGCCTCCCCCGTTTCTAGGCGGCGATCCGCATCGCCGCCCATTCCTCGTCAGTGGGCGTCGAAAGCCCCTTCACGCGACGCCACTCGCGCCACATGTCCTTGACAAGCCGCTTCGTCATGTACCGCAGCGCGTCGTTCATCGCGTGCATCTTCGTCCAGCCCCTGTCCGCAGTCGCCGCACGCCGCGCATCGTAGACCTGACGGTAAGGTCCGGCCTCGTCGCCTTTCCCCTGCGTCTTGAACATCGTCTCGCCGATAACGTAGAACGTCGACCGCCGCGTGGGCGAGTAGCCGTGCCTGAGCGCAAGCTCCTTCTCTTTCTTCTTGCGCTGCCGCTCGCCGTCAATCACGGCCAGTCCGGCCCGTTTCCAGATGCCTGCGACGCCCTTCTCGTAGACGGACATGTCGCCGACCTCGGCCGCAATCTTCGCGATTGAAAGGTCGGACAGGCCGCGAATCGACTCCGCCATGTGCATGACCGGGACGCAGCCGAGCGCCTTTTCGACCATCTGAATTTCGTTCAGGACTTTCAGTCTCTCCATGTCGCCAAGGCCACATGTCATGCTGTCCAGCGTAATGTGCAGACCCTTGTCCGCTAACAGCGTCGGATGCCGCTCGCCCTTGCGATACGCCTTCCAGAGCCGGTCGGCGACAGCCCGCGCCGCCTTGTGCTCCTTGATGCCGACGTCGTGCAGGTGGCATCCCGTCCGCGACCTGCACAACCCCTGAGCGGCAAGCTCCAGCTTGACCTTGGTGCGCGTCACCGCCCTGGTGTCGTTCCAGAGTTGCTTGAGCGCGAAAATTTCGGGGTCTTCGAATGGGTTCATGTTGGTTCTCCTTTTGCTGCGGAAGGGCGGAATTTCAATGGATATCGTTGCGCGATTGGCCCTTCCCGAATGGAGGCGATCTCTGAATGGATATCGGAGCGCATCTGGCCTCCATTCGGGAAGGGCCGGGACGACGCGATTAAGGTTATCGCCCAGCCAGTGGTCCCGGCCCACGCCTCACGGGAGGCGTATCCTTTTCAGGTCGGCGGCGGTCATGACGTCCCGCGCCCGCGCCCCATCGGCACCCCGCTTCATGACCTCGGCGCAGTCCTTCCACAACCGCTCCGATTTCTCCCAGCCGACGCGCTTCGCGCCGCACTCGACCGCCGCCGACAGGAAGTCGGCCCGCGTCGCGTCGCCCGCCCGTATGTTGACGCCGGGAAGCAGAATCGAAAACAGCGTGTCCATCGTGTTCTTCACCTTCGCGCCCACGACGTTCCCGCCGGGTTTCGATTGCTGCCCCTTGCCAAGGACGCCGCCTTGGGTCTTGGCGATTGCGCTGAACGCGCTGTCGTTGTGCGAATGGCGGGCCTGATAGATCAGCGTCCGGGCCGCACCCCACTCGCTCGACTTCATCATGTGACGGTACAGCTTCGGATCCTTTTCCACGCGCTTGATCAGCGCCTTCGTCGCCTCGGCGATGTCGGGCGTCTTCGCGACGCATTCCGCGGCGATCATCACGAGCGTCGCGGCTTCAGGCTTGGTCTGTGCATTCATGTCTGTTCTCCTTTTATCGTGTAATGCGGCCGTGCGGGCGAAAGTTGGGTAGCGCCCAATCAATGGCACGACCGGGCGCATTCATACCTGATTCGGGGGGGGACGTAAACCCCTTACCGCGTCGCGGCTCTGAGCCGCTCCTTGTCGGCGGGCGTTATCATCGGGATCGCGACGCAGCGACACTGGATATCGCGTCCAGGCGGACCGGTCACTGCAGGCGGGTTCGACCACAGGAACAGCTTGCCGTCATTGTCCCTGTGCGTCGGGCGCACACGCTCATCACGGGAAGTCAACCACTCGTAGCCCTCTATGCCAAGCTCCCGATGCCTGACCTCCGTCAACCCCCCGATCAATTTCTGGCTTTGGTCCCTCGTGATGCGGCGCAAATTGTAGCCGCTGGAGCCATACTCCTTGCGGAACATGTCCATCATGCGCTTCTGGTCGAACGGCGCCTCCGCAAGCTCGCGGTCGAGGCGTTTCTTGAGGCTGTCGTGCATCCGCTTCGGGATCGTCTTGACCAGATCGACGTTGTCGCGGATTTTCTGCGCCATGAACGCGGCGACGGTCGGCTCCTTGAGCAGGGGCGATATGTCGATCGCCAGCGCGGCGCGGAACGTCTTGATGACCTGCGCCTTGTGGTAGCCCTGCATGGCGTCGAGGTGCTTCTGGATCAGTTCCTTCGGGACTCCCCATTCCGGCTCCGCTGCCATGGCTGTCACGACTTGGCCCATGGCCGCGTAGGCCTGGTTTGCGGCTTCCGCCTGTGCGAGGCGGTCGCGGAGACGTCGCATCATGGGGTCGTAGTATGCCTGCCGGAGCGCCTTCTCGTAGAGTCGCGAGTCCTTGAGCCGTGGGCGAATCGGTCGGGGTCTTCGGGCCATGCGGGGAGGTTAGCCTAAGCCGTTGCGGTGATCAAGAAACGCGACATGCGCGACGCGTCTTTGGCGAACGCAAGACGCGCCGCATCAAAGCAGTCAGGACTCGGCGGCTTCGTTTCTCCAGGTTCTCTCGGCTGTTTCTCGATCTTCAGCTTGCCCGTGTCGTCGTCCCATTCAGGCTGCGCCATTTCCGCGAGAACATCTTCCAGATTTTTGATTTCAGGGTTTATGAAAAGGCATTTTTCAGGGTCGATGTCATCACCATTCATAAGTGCTTGAGTGTTGTTTGCACGGACACGCAACAGCCACCCGGCCTGGCTGCCCCAATTTCTGAAATATTCCTCGTTGGTCTTGGTCTTGCCGTGTCCACCTCTGATGTACAGCATGGTGGGTGCGTCGACCTTCCCGCCGAAGTTGACGCCGCGCACGACGAAATCTGGTTCTGCCTCTATCATCGGGCCGCGGACTCCCGCCCCCACGCCGCCCGCGTCGTAATAGAACCGCGCAGTGTTGTAATCATCCATGATGCGCTTGGCTTTCCGGGCGGTGTCCGATGGCGTGAACGACTGAGATCCGCGCCAGGTTTCGAACCTGAACAGTTCCGGTCCGCAACGAACGCACAACGCGTTTTTGTCAGTTCCGGTATCCGCGACGTCAAGACCGCCGTCTATGAACGCGCCTCTTGTCGGCCGCTTATCCCATGCGTCGACACATGTTCGCAGGAGCGCGAAAGGAAGCACCTTTCGCTTTGCCGAAACGTCGTCGTACTCGCCCTCCCATATGTGCGCGTAGCGCTCCGGATCAGAAACCTTGTCGCGTCGTCGGTCGCGGTTAGACTTCTCCGGAAAGAACGCGTTTTGCGACCAGTTGACCTTCCGGGTCCAGACGCGCGTGTCATCCTTCATTTCCGCTTCGAACTTGGCGATGGCGTCAGTCCTGTATTTCGGATTCCAGCTTGCCCATATCTGCGATTTTTCCTTGCGTATCGTGGGGCGAAGAAGTTCCCACGACGCGTGTGACATGCGGTGGGCTTCCTCGACCCAGACGATATCCACAAGTGCAAGGCCCTTGATGTCCTCTTCCGACATTTTCGACAGGCCAATGAAAAAGAAATGGCTTTCAGTGATTTCGTGATCAATCTTGGCCTGCCCGATGCGGAAGCCCGGCAAGGCGAGGTTTCGGATTCGATCCTCTATCTCTACCTTAGCGCTCTCCTCTATGCTTTTGAGATGTTCGCGTGCCACTGCGATTCTCAGCTTTTGGTTAAACGCCTTGACGGTCAATGCTTGGCTGATTTCGTACGTCTTTGAGCTTCCGCGGCCGCCGTGGATGAGCACATAGTCCATGTCCCATGTTCCGTGCGGGCGGTAGAGATCGCCGGCCCACTCGCTCGCTCGGACGACCAGTTTTTGCGGTTGCAACAACATGGGCGCAACGTGCCTTGTTGCTCTCGCGTGCGCAACAGGCTATTGATTCGGGCGTATGACCCAGCGCCAGCCGATCACGGACAAGGAAGGCCGCTACATCGAGGCCGAGCGAGCGGCGGGCGTTCCATGGAAGGTCATCGCGGAGCAGTTCGGCGTCACCGACCGCCAACTTCAGAAGCGGTTCAGCAAGTGGGCGAGGGCGCAGAAGGCGAAGGACGACGCTGTTGCCAAGCGCCTGTCCGACGAGTTGGCGCCGGCGCCTGAGAAGCCATTAGTGATAATGCTCAGATCATGGCCTGCGCATTGGCTGGAGATGGACCGCCGTCAGTTCTGCAACCTGCGCGCGCGCGGTTACAAGCAAGCGGACGTGGCGCGGATGCTGCGTCTTGAAGAGAGCCTCGTGGAGAAGGCGTGGGACTTGGAATTTGAAGGGAAGGAATGATGATGCAGCATGTGGAAGTGGACACGATTGTGCGGGGCGGCCTGCCTGTCTTGGCGACTGGCCTGTTCGTCAGGGACGGCGAGACGTCGTTCATTGAGGACATGGAGATCAAGTGGCCTGGCGGGACGCCGTTCAAGGACCAGTTCGTTCCGGAGCGCGACATGGAGCGGATCCGGGAGGAACTGATCGAGGCGGCGGAAGGGTGAACGATGCCGAAGGCGACGTGGTCTGACGACGACATATGGATGATGCTTGAGATGCGTCGGCTTGGCTGGACGGCAAGGGAAATCGGCGAGCGCATCGGGAAGACGAAGAACGCTGTCGTGAGCAAGATGGCGCATTTCCGGGCGGAGGGGATCCCGTTGCCGCCGTATCCGGAGGACAGCCAATGAGGAACTCATGCGTCATCGCGCATCACCAGAAAGTGCTGGGCAAATTCATGCTCCTGACGTTCGCAAACGGCTACATCCGGTGGACGCCGGACTGGGACGAGGCGTTTCAATGCGCCGGCGAAAACCAGGCGCGTCAGCTTATCCGGTTCCTGGAGCGGGCGCGCGAGGGCTTTCCGGACACGGTCGTCATGCGGGTGGATGATGTCTAGCCTCATCCTTCCTTGGCCCGCGTGGGCGCTCTGGCCCAACAGCCGCGTCGACAGGCGGGCGGCGACCAAGCACCGGGCCAAGGCGAAGGAATATGCGTTCTACGAGATGTTGGAGAACAAGCTGCGGTTTCCGATGGATGCAAAGCTGCTCTTCGAGTTCGTGCCGCCGTCCCGGACGAAGCGTTTTGATCTCGATAACGCGCTGGCGGCATGCAAGGCGTACATCGACGGGATCGCCTTGGCGTCCGATTGCGACGACGACCAGTGGTCGTATGTCCTGACCAAGAGCTTCAGCCTGCTTGAGAAAAGCCGTGGCCACGTTCAGGTATGGGAAATCCCGGACCTGATCACAGGCCATCCTGCGATGGCGATCAGGGAACAGATCTGAGCGTGTAGCCTTTCCTGTAGCACCAATCGACGATGGCCGAGATTCCCTTGCCGACGGTCCATCGAAGGATGGGCGCGGCGCGGACGACGCGTCCGTTCTCGACCTCAAAGCCTGCGCACATGTGGGGCGCGGTGATCTGGTAGAGTGAGGGCAAAGGGGTCAAATGACCTGTTTGCTTTTCAGGAAGTAGGTTCCTATCGCCCGCGCGACCTCCAGCGCATGCTTGTCGTCCCTCATCCGGCATAGGCGCTGGTCGCCCGGCGCAGGCCCGAATGACACGGACGCGACGACGAGATCGTTCTCCGTTCGTGGCGCATCACCTCGTCCTCTTCAGCAGGTCGCGCTTGATCGCCAGCGCACGCTCGGAGAGCGCCTCGTCGTCCGCGAGCGCATAGACCTTCCACAGAAACGGCATGATGTCGGTCACGAGCGCCTCGTAAAGGAGCGCCCTGTCCGTGGCCTCGATGCGGACGGACTCGAATTGGTCCGTGCCGCCAACGACCAGTTGTCCGTCCTGTTTCCGAACGGGGAACGACTTGGCCGGCTGCAGCCTGATGGTGCGGCCCTCGAACTGGAACTCGGAGATCATGATCCGGCAGCCTGCCTGGACGCCCGGACGCGGCCCGTTCTTGGCGTACGCGCGCCTCTTCTCGTTGCAAGCCTTGCACCTGTAGGAAAGCGAAGGGGCGCCACAGTCGCGGCACAGGCGCTGTGCGCGTCGCCACGCGCGCTTCTTGGCATTGTGCTTGGCTTGCCGGGACCGGGGCATGGTTATTGCGTCCGCACCTTGCCGGACGGCGGTTGCTTCGTCCTGATGGACTCGAACCCGGTGTTCGCCTGCGACGCTTCGTGGAAGGTCTCATTCAGAGCCTTCCACGCATCGGCCTGTCTGGACAGCGAGTCTTGATGTCCCAACGCCAGCGCCTGAAAGTCGCTCCACATGATCTGCACCTTGAATTCGAGGTCGCCGACGATCCGGCGCAAGGCCTCGGTTTCCTGCTCTGCCGTCCGCGGCGCGAACTTGAGGCTCTGCTGGAGCGCCTTGATGATCCGCATGAAGACTTGGTCGGGGTGCTGTTCGCTGCAGTCACATCCGTCCTTTATCACGGGCTTCCACTTGTGCCGCCAAAGGCCGTAGTGGTTGCGGATGTGCTGGCCCATTGTGTGGTGGTATCCGCCAAGCTCTTCCTTCGTGCAGGCGATGAACTCCTTGAGCGCCTTGGCATTCCATCGGTGGGACTGGAGGACCATGTCGTCGATGATCTCCTGTTCGCGCTCCGGCGTGATGGGCGGGAGGATTATGAGCGGGAGCATTTCGGGGTCTTTGGTCATGGTTACGTCCTGTCCTTTTCTTGATCTGTTCCTGGCTGGGTGATGTCCTCGGTCTCGCCGTCCGCCTTGACAAGCTGGATGACCGTGCCCGCGCCTGCGGCAATGGCTGGCGGGCCGTCGATCTTCCCGGAGTGGTCGATTGCCATCCTGCGCTCGAAATCCTTCGCGCGCCTGCGTTCGAGAAGCCACTTCGCGTCGCCCGTGTTGGGCGGTAAATGCTCCTCCTTGATGGTGGTTTCGACGGTCGTATCGTTGAGCGCCTTGGTGGTCACGACGCGCTTTGTAGCGCCCAGAAGTGCGCCCTTTTCGACGGCTTCGAGCATTCTGTCGGCGAAGCGTGCGCGTGCTGCCTCCACTTTGGTGAAAAAGGTCATCTCCATCGACGCCGTGTGTATCGGGTCGTTTGCGTGGGCCTCATATTCCTTTCGTCCGGTGCTCAGCCATCGCCAGCAGGCGGATGGGCTGACGCCGGAGAGGATGAACGCGTCGGTGTCCGTGTTTCCGCGTTCTATTGCGGTTGTCACGATCTTGATGACTGCGTGCGTGAGTTTGGTCTTTCTTCCCATGGCAAGGGGTTTACGCTGTTGCGCGGTTGGATGCAAAGGGGTAAATGCCTGCCGGGGTCATTGGGTCATGCAGTCCTATCCCGGCAGGGCTTTCCAAGGAGAATGCCTAGATTGTGGCGTCGCGTTTGCGTCGTTTCAAGAACTCGCTTGCGTCCTTGCCTCGATGGGGTATGGTGCGCCTGATCCCGCCGCTGTGGAGTTAGTTGCTCCGGGACGGGATCAGGCGAGCGACGGTGGCAGGTATATGCACTCTTTTTCCGTGAATGACAATACTTTGCGTTCCTCGTTGGCCGATTTTTTTGGAACAAAACGAGGCGGCTGCAAGTCGGGCCGCTGTGAATGCCGACTATTCCGGGTTCAGTTGTGCGACCTGCTGCCCAATCTTCCCGGTGCCCGTCATGATTCAGGACCGGTAGCCCGTGGCCTTGGCCACCCGTGCGTCAGTTGGGGAAAGTAGGTTTTTGCTGGCGGCTCGTGAGAGCGGCGGAGTCGGCCAGTTCAACCGTCTGGTCGGCGTCTCGGAGCAGGCGGGACGGGGAATCGAGTACGCGGGCTTCACGGCCTCGCTCTGGTCGGCGACGTGGCGTTTTGTGGCAGTGCTGCCATGCCATGGGCGGAAAGGGGGGAGGTTTGTCCTGATGCGTTGGTCGCGGGCAAACAGGTCATTTGACCCCTTTGCGTGTGCCGGTGGAGAGGCAAGGGGTTTACGTAGCGATGCGGGAGGTCTATAAGTGATTCGCGGCGCTTGTCTAGGAGCGCATCCTAGTCTGGGGCGAGCGTCGCGCATAAAGATGAGGATTGGATGGTTGAACGCATGCCCGATGATGACAGAGTGATGGCTGCGATAAGGTCGGCTGACGTTCATGGCGTGACGTGCACCACGGAGCATAGCGTTGGCGCGTCTTTCGGAACGGCAGAAGGTTCGCTGCCAAGTTCGGGGCGGCAAGCTGTGTTGGCTGCCTCGCGAGGGCAAGGGCTGATGGGTAGCGGCTGGACCTCGGACATGGTGACGCTCAAGGCGATCATAGATGACAACGCGGAAGGCGTTCATTGTGACGTGATGCGTATCATCGTGATGACGGGATTGCTGCATGGTGACGTCTTGGACGTGCTGAAGCGTCTCGTGGACACGAAACGGGTCAAGGCGGAGGTCAGGGAGAGGAGGGTCGTGTGGACCGCCAACCCGAATGCCGCGCGCGACCTTGCCATCGCGGCGGCTGCACTCGAAGGCCGGACCGTCAGGGACTTGGGGGACGAACACGGCATATCCCATAATTATGCAAGCAAGATCACGCGTTCGCTGGGACTTCCCGACAGGCGGAAGGGAAATGGCGTCGGATTCGCGAAGGCGCGGGCTGTTAGGCGCACCAATGCGGACGCCCGTGGCGAGAAGGCCTACGCGCTCCGGATGGCCGGGCATGTGTGGTCGGAAATCGCGAGCAAACTTGGATACAAAAACAAGCAGTCGGCCATTACGTGCGTCTGCCTCCATGCCTTGCGCAATGGCAAGGAGTGGCCCGTGCGCAGTGACGCCATCGAGCAGATCGGGTCGTTTGGCAAGAAGATGCCGGACCGCGAGGAGGAGATCGTCGCGGCGCTCAAGGCGGGCGCGACGCAGACGGCGCTGGCGAAGAAATACGGCGTGACGCGGCAGAGGATGAGCCAGATATCGCGGCGCAACGGGATCGATCGGAAGCATGACCGATCGCACGTCGAATACAGGCGCGGGCCACTGGTTGAGCGCGTGACGGTTCACTGCGGGAACTGCGGCAAGCCCACGGAGATGCTTCCGTCGATGCTTGCCCAGGCCAAGAGGCGTGGACAGAAAGCAATCTACTGCTCGAAGAAGTGCCATGGCCTTGACGCGCGGATCAATGACGGCGAGGCGGCGTACAACCTGCGCCTGCAGGGCTACAAGTGGATCGAGATTTCGGAGAAGACGGGCATCAAGAGCGGGCCTGTCGCGTGCTGCACCGCCAAGCGGTACGCGGAAAAGAACGGCAAGCGGTGGCCGCTGCACAGGAAGCCGCGCAGGAAAAGGAAATGACGGACCGCGTTCCGGTGGGAACAGGAAAACGAAAGGAAGGACGAATGAACAGTTTCATGCGCTCGATGCCCGAACGGCAAGCGGTGGCCGCTGCACAGGAAGCCGCGCAGGAAAAGGAAATGACGGACCGCGTTCCGGTGGGAACAGGAAAACGAAAGGAAGGACGAATGGACAGTTTCATGCGCTCGATGCCCGATACGCCCGAAGGGTGGGTCGGCTTCTGTTTGGGGATGGCGATATTATTTGCCATCTTTGCGGCTGCCACGACCATGTCGATCCGGACGCTCACGTCGCCGCACGATCCGCCGAAGCACGTCCACGAGGGCGTTCCAAGCCACCACCATCCGCACCGCCACAACTGGGCCGGCAACGTGTGCCTGCCGCACAAGGCGCATTGCGAGGTCAACGAATGAAGTTCGAGACGTTTTCCTACGTGGCGGCGACGGGCATATGGCTTGGGTCTGCAGCCTTGATCGGAACGGCTCACGGCGTGACCGACGGGTTGGCGTTCGGGGGCATCTTGGCGATTCCCTACGCGTTCTGCGTGCGGGGCTTGAAGAGGACTTGGAATGGGTGAGTTTGGCGAAATCGGCGTCTATGCCGACCATGCCATCGTGGAGGTGAGAGCCGGAGAAGACGCCGTCAAAGTCCACATGCTGTTCGAAGGATGCTGGATGGTTGGCATCGGGCCTGCGCTGGAAGGCAGGCCCATCCCCGAATGGCCGATGGAGTGGAAAACCCACGAGAACGGCTACTCCGCCTGCCTCGTGATGCACGCGCCCGACGACGCGACCGTCCATCAGATCCACCCTGAACCCGCGTCAGACGAATAGGGACGCCGAACATGGCAGGCGCCGGCGCCTCCGGCACCTGCCGCCACAATCATCAAGGAGAGACACCATGCCACTAGAAATCGTCAAAGGAGAGACACCATGCCACTAGAAATCGTCAAGCGCGGCGAACCGACCGTCATCCGGTCCATCGTCACGCTCATCCTCGGAAACCCAGGCGTCGGAAAGACGACGCTGGCAAACCTCACCAAGGACTCGCTCCTGCTCGACTTCGACCGCGGATCGCATCGCTCGTGCATGCAGCCTGACCGCGTCATCATTTCGCAGTGGAGCCAGGTCGACGACATGACGGAGCAGGATCTGAAGCCCTACTCGACCATCACCATCGACACCATCGGCGCGTGCCTCGATTGCATGGCGCGCGACATCATGAAGCGCGACCCGAAGACGAACCGCGGCGGGCAACTGACCCTCCAAGGCTTCGGAACGCTCAAGGGCCGGTTCAAGACATGGCTCGACACCATGCGCAGCTACGGCATCAACGTCGTCATGGTCGGGCACGCGGTCGAGGAACGCCACGGCGACGAGGTCAAGCTCCGCGTCGACGGCCAAGGCTCGTCCAAGGAAGAGGTCTACAAGTGCGCCGACCTCATGGGGCGCTTCCAGATCCTCGACGGAAAGCGCAACATCAACTGGGATCCGTCCGAGTCCGGCTTCGGCAAGAACCCGGCCAACATCCCGCCCGCGAACGTCCCGCACTACACCACGGAGCCGCTTTTCCTGCAGAAGATGATCGACGCCACCATCGACCACATGTCGGAGGCGAACATCGAGGCCAACGTCGAAGAGCAGCGGCTGCTGGAGTTGCGCGAGCACTTCGAGGCGCTCAAGACGCCGGCCGACTTCACGAAGCGCGCCGCGAAGATGATCGAGTCCAAGGCCGAGTTCACGGATCGCGCACTCCTCGTCGCCATCGCCAAGGAGAAGGGATTCGTCCTCAACAAGCCGAAGGACGAGGGCGAAAACCCGACCTTCTCCGACCCAAACGCGAAAGAGCCTGAGAAGGAACCGGAGAAAGAGCCTGAAAAGGCAAAGGATCCGGAGCCCGACGAGAAGAAGGGCGACGACGCGCCAAAGCTGGAGGAGGGCTTCTGATGGAATGGGGCAGCCAAGAAAAGCCTTGGCCCATATCCATCGGAGACCTCGACAACTGGGAGTGGTACAAGCGCACCGAGACCATGACGGCGGAGGCGTTCCTGAAACGCCTCAACCGCGTCGACGACGTCGGCGCACCCGTCATCGTCGGCGAGGCGTTCCATGCCATGGTCGAGCGCGTCATGCGCCACAGGCGCAAGGAAGCCGAGGACTTCTCGATGCACAAGGTTACGGGCGTGACACGGGACGGCCTCAAGATCGCCTTCACGTTCAACCCTGACGTCCGCATCGAGCTTCTCCAGTACGAGACCGTCGAGCAGGACTGCGAGTTGCGGTTCGATACGCCTTACGGCTGGGTCTGGCTGCGCGGCGTCATAGACGGCGTCCGAGGCACCATCGTCAGGGACATGAAGACCACGACCGCGACGCGCGGCACGCAGAAATACGCACGGAAACTGGAGTCGCTCCAGGACTCGTGGCAATGGCGCGCATACCTCGAAATGATGGGGCCGAAATACCGGACGTTCGAGTACCATATCATAAGCCTCAAGATCGACAAGAAGATCGAGGACGCGCTGGCGGCGGGCGCTTCAGACCTGACCATCCCGTGCACAGGCTACATGCTGATGCGTTGCCAGCGTTACGCGAACATGCGGAATGATCTCCAAGGCGTCGCGGCGGAATTGGCACACTATCTGCGGGATACGGGCTGGGAACCGCCCGCGAAGCGTGACATGGCCATTTTCTAGGGAGGGAGGCAAAAATGAACTTCCAGGAAAAGATGGGCTTGATCAGAAGGCTCCAGAAGAAACAGAACGAAGCGAAGGCCGCGCGGATAGAGATCATGCGGAGATGGCCCGATTATCCCTTGGGTTTCCATTTCCTGCAACAGGAGCGCGCCCTTGCTAGGCAGATGGCCGACATCAGGTTCACCGGAAAGGCGGTCAAGTAGGATGGCGGGCAGTCCGACAGGTCCATATCCGTGGTTTTCGATATTGAATAAACCACGGATATGGCGCACAATGCGCGCATGCCGAAACCGTATCAAATCAAGAAACGGGAGGCTCGTCGCAAAGGTCGGCGATGTGAGATGTGCAACTGCCTCATCGAGGATTTGCATGCACTCCGCCGACGATGCGACACTTGCCAACTTAAGTGGCGAGCCGCCCGAACAAGAGTGTTGCGAAAGAAAAAACCGGAGCTTTTCGCTGGCTACGAGCAGAAGCGAAAATCCCATCGTCGCGAAAAAGATCGGGAACGATATCAGAACGATCCGGAGTATCGGGCCAAGAAGATCGAGCGAGCATGTAGGCGCGTTTACAAAAGGCTCTCCGACCTTCGACAGCAACTTGCGGAACGAGACGGGTTCATTTGCGCCTTGTGTGGGCAGTTCCTGCCAACGCATATGACAGGTCAGAACGTGCACGTCGACCACATCAAGCCCTTGGCAAAAGGTGGACAAGACGAAGTTGAAAACATGAGAGTTGTCCACGCCAGATGCAATCTGGTCAGAGGCGACGGCAGGGGAAAGGAGGTTTTTTGAAATGGCAAAGCCGCATCCACAATACGCTACGGCGCCATTTCCATGACGCCTTGGTTCGGCGGAAAACGGAGATGGGCGGACGACGTTTGGCGGAGATTCGGCAAGGTCGATGTCTACGCCGAGCCGTTCGCGGGCAGCATCGCGGTGCTGCTTGCGAACCCGTCTCCTGCAGCCAAGGAAGTCGTCTGCGACACGGACGGCATGATATGCAATTTCTGGCGGGCGCTCCGGACGGATCCGGAGCAGACCGCCTATTGGGCCGACTACCCGACCATTCATCAGGATTTGAGAGCCAGGCACCTTTGGCTGGTCAAGTGGCGGGACGAGAACGCGGAACGCCTGATGGAGGATCCTGCCTACTGCGACGCACAGGCAGCCGGCTGGTTCGCGTGGGGCTTGAGCAACTGGATTGGCGGAGGCTGGTGCACGTCGGATAATGACACCACGTACGACAAGATTCCCAACCCCACATCATCTGGCGTTTCAGCGAACAAGAAAGGAATTCGCGATCCCATTCCGCATGCGACGTCTCGCAAAGGAATAAACAAGAAAATACGAGACGGAATTCCTTTCATTTCGACCACCGCCGGCGGCAAAGGCGTCCAGATGCAGAGGAAAGACGACGTTTTTTCCACCTCGCCCTACGATCACGGCAAGAGACTGTCCGACTGGTTCGGCTGGCTGGCCAACCGCCTCTCAAAGGTGATTGTCCTTAACCGATCATGGGAATCCGCGCTGACGCCAAGCGTCATTTCGGACCTGCCGTCCAGCCCGCCAAAGCTGCAGCGCGGCGTGCTTCTGGATCCGCCCTACAAGACCGAAGGCCGGGAAGGAAAGCTCTACAGGTCGGACGAAGAAGGCACGTCGGACGATGTCGCGACGATGAGTTACGAATGGGCCATCGAGCACGGCGAGCGATATCGCATCTGCTACTGCTGCTGCGAGGGCGACTTCCCAGTGCCCGAAGGATGGGAGGGCCTCACGAAATCACTGGCGGGCATGCGCCAAGGGAACGAAGGCGCGGACGACCTAATCATGTTTTCGCCTGCCTGCCGCGACCGGTTCGCGCCGACGCAAATGTCACTGTTTGAATAGGAGAAAAACGATGACGCAAGAAGTGACGAAAACGTTCAAGATCGTGACGTCGCCAACGAACATGGCAAGGATCGAGAGGTTCCTGACCATGCTTCACCTCAATTCCGCGTGGGGGCACTCCGCCATCTTCGGCATGCACCTCGACGGCGACGGGCCGGACACGGTGGCCGTCGACGGCATCAACATGAAGAAGTATCGGCCAGGCGTTCAGAAGGTCGGCGGCATAGGCTGCGACGTCGAGATCGCCAACACGGCAGGATTCCACGGCCTCTACATCGACCGGGACCGTTCCACGAAATCCTACAACGACGACGGCACGGAGAGGACGCAGGACGATGGCTGAGGAGACGTTCGACAAGTGGGTGCTCCTCTAACTCATGGGGCACCGGAAATTCGCGGGCCATCTGACCGAGCACCAGATCGCCGGCGCCTCCATGCTTCGGATCGACGTCTATTCCGGCGATGCGGAAGAGCCTGAACTGACCCAGTTCTATGCGCCGCAGGCTGTCTATCGACGTCTATTCCGGCGATGCGGAAGAGCCTGAACTGACCCAGTTCTATGCGCCGCAGGCTGTCTACGGACGACGCGGGCATGTTCGCGGATGTGAAGGACGAGTGAAACGCCGGAGTCCCGGCATCCATGCAAGGAGAACAGATATGGAAAACGATGAATTCAGTGTCATCAAGAGGGTCGTGAAATTCGGCTTTCTTGGAATCGCAATCGTCGTCATCGGCATGATGTCGATCTACACCATCGCGGAAGGCCACGTCGGCGTGGTCAAGCGATGGGGCAAGGCGGTCGACCAGGTCGGGCCTGGCCTGCACGTCAAGATCCCGATTGCCGACGCGGTCGAGGAAATCGAGGTGCGCCAGCGCAAGAACGTCGAAGACCTCGCCGCGGCGACGCAGAACCAGCTTCCGACCACGGCCACGGTGTCGATCAACTGGACGGTGAACCGCGACGCGGCGATGGACCTTTTCATCCAGTATGGCGGACTCGACCAGTTCGAGAGCCGGATCCTGGATCCGAAGCTGCGCAGCGCGGCCAAGGCTGCCATTGCGCAGTTCCCTGCGGACCAGCTTATCCGGGACCGTCAGGCCGCGGTCGCCACGATCATGGAGGCCATGATCGGCGATCTTGAAGGGTTCCCGGTCACGGTGAACTCGCCGCAGATCGAGAACCTGTCGTTCCCGCCCGCCTACCTGCAGGCGGTCGAGGAAAAGGAACGGGCGCGCGAGGACGCCGAAAAGGAGAAGCACAAGCTGGAGCAGCAGCGCCTTGTCGCGCAGCAGGCCGTCAACTCGGCGGAGGCGAACGCGGAGGCCAAGCGGCTTGAGGCCGACGCCGAGGCGTATCGGGTGCTGACGGAGGCGCAGGCGGAAGCCGACGCCATCGATCTCATCAACGAGCAACTGGCGAAGAGTCCGGCCTACGTGGACCTTGTCCGTGCGAAGAGTTGGGATGGCGTCCTTCCGCAGACGGTTCTTGGCGAGGCTGTCGGGGCGTTCATGTCCCTGCCGGCGCCGCGCTAGGAAAGTGCAAGGCAAAGGGGTCAGATGACCCCTTTGCGAAATTCTCGGAACCCGATATTTCGGAAAGAACAGCTGCGTCGACCGGCAAAACGGAATCATGATTCCGTTTTATGGCGTCTAAGCCATTGTTTTCCCGTAGCAGGCGTTTCAGATTGCCGTCCCTCGCGATGCGTGTGTAAAAGTGCTTTTAGGGGTTGCAAGGCGGGGGCGAATCACCTATGTTCGACTCATCAAGAGGAGAGAGAGATGCGTTGGGAAGCCACACAGAAAGACACCGGATTTGAGGCCAGCTTGGTCACCGCCGAAGGCCGCGTTATGGACGTGATATGGAGAGCGACTTGCGAGAAGCTGGAAAATGCCATGCAGGTCACCGCCAAGACAGACGGCCACATTCCCGTCACTTGGATCTAGCTTTCACGCAACGCGCCAACAAGAAGCCCCGCTCCGGCGGGTCTTGTGCGTCGCTGTTGCGTTCGTGCGAGCAACAGGCTATCCCTGCGCCATGACCTTGTCCTACCGAGAGCGCAACAACATCGCCGTGCGAAAGTCCCGCGCCGCGGCCAAGGCCATCCGGTCGGACATCAATTGGATATGGCGGAACACGGCAGTAGCCGAGCACAAGGCCATCGAGGAGTTCCTTGCGGGCCAAGATGCGGCGCTGACGCCTGAGACCAAGGTCGTCCTGCGCCAGCACCTTTTCGCCGCGCGGGCGCGCGCGCGGCAACGCTATACGGAATTGCTCAAGCGCCTAAACGGCGACTGACTCACGCGCTGGCTCGCAACCCTATTGCACTCACGGACGCAACCTGCTATCCGATTCGCACCATTGATAAAGAGAAGATGAACAATGCCACAACAAGCGCAACGGGCGCTGCCCGCAGAATACGACCTGACAAGCGATGGTCTGAAAGTAGCACTGAAAAACCTCATTTCAGCCGACGTTCCCGCAATGTGTTGGGGCGCGCCAGGCATTGGAAAATCCGCGTGTGCACGTGCCGTAGCCGACGAACTGGGCTACCGCTACCTCGACGTGCGGGCCTTGCTGCTCGATCCCGTCGACCTCCGCGGCATCCCTTGGCGCGACGAGAAGAACCGGACGCAATGGGCACCTCCGATATTCCTGCCGGACCAAGACAGCACGGAGCCGGTCCTCCTGAACCTTGAGGAACTGCCCGCCGCGCCGCCGATGGTGCAGGCCGCGCTCTACCAGCTTGTGTTCGACCCGCGCCAGTTGGGCGAATACATCCTGCCTGCGTCCGCACGGATCATGGCGTGCGGCAACAGGGAGACCGACCGCGGCGGCGTGACGCGCATGCTCGCACCGCTGGCCTCGCGGTTCATTCACCTCGACGCCACACTCAGCGCCGAGGAATGGATCGACTGGGCGCTCGGCGCGAAACTGGCGCCGCAGGTCATCTTCTTCATCAAGTGGCAGCCAAAGCTGCTCCACCAGTTCGACCCGAAGAACAAGGAGAAGGCGTTTCCCTGCCCACGCACGTGGGAATTCGTGTCCGACGCGGTCAAGGCCGGCAATCAGGGCTCCAGCCTCGTCGACCTTGCCATCCTGCGCGGCGCGGTGGGCGAGGGCGCGGCCATCGAATTCGCGTCGTTCTTGGAACTCTACAAGCACCTGCCGGACGTCATCATGATCTTCAACGACCCGTCCGGCGTGCAAATTCCGGAGGATCCGGCCACGCTCATCGCGCTTTGCGGCGCAGTGGTGTCGCAGGCTTCGCCGGACAAGATGGACAGCATCTGCGAATTCGCGAGGCGCCTGCGGCCGGAAATAGGCGAATTCATGGTCAACGGCGTGGTCAAGTATGCGCCCGATTGCCGCTACGAGACCGCGTTCATGCATTGGGAAGCCTACCTCAGCAAGCTATGAGGCCGGGCTCCAAGAGACCGCCGTCGCCGGCCATCGGCGGCGGCTCATCAACCAGCCAAGGAGGGCGAACGATGAAACTCACGATCAAGACCGCCGACCGGGAATTCGAACTGGAGCGCCAGCCCGCGTTCTTCCAAGACTTCGCTTCGTGCCTGACGGACGGTCACTACACCGGCATCCCGAACGAAAAGGGCGAGGTCGATGGCGACGCCGAGACCATCGTCGGCGATCTTTGCGAAATGCTCGCCAGCGCGATGGACGGGGAGTTGAGTCTGCCCGGAGCGCTTCATACCATCATGGAGCAACCGGACGTTTCGGGCAAGACGACATGGTTCGTGCTCGACTTCCAGATGCTAACGCATGGGAACCTGTCGTTCATGGTCTCGGACGAGATCGCGGAATACTTCAAGCTAACCGTCGAGCGCATCAACGACGATGAGGCGTATCTCGACATGGCGCACGAGTCGGACCTCAGCGAGGCGTTCTACTCAATCTGGGGGTTCCTGCAGGGCGAGCACGAAGGCGAGTTGTCATGACCGCGCCAGTCGGAAGCATTTTCAAGCCAGGCGACGTCGTCAGGCTGAAGAGCGGCGGCTCGATGATGACCGTCTTCATAGTGCAGCGTCACGAGGACGGGACGCCGCTGGTCGGTTGCATCTGGCACAACAAAAGGGACGATACCGTCGTCAGCCACATGCCGGAGCACGTTCTCTTCAGGCCAAGTTAGGGGTTTGCGGCGCAAGAATCACGCGTTATCGTGGTCCTGCACTTTTGATAATGAGATGAGAATCAAATGTCGACACTTGAAAGCAAGGCAATGGTGGTCAAGCTCTCCACGAGCATGTGGACCGCAACCGCGACGGCTCCGGACCTGGAAACCTTCGTCACCAGCAACCACGACGCCGCAGACGGAACCGCCAAGGTCCGGAAGCAACTCATCGGCAAGGACGACCTCAAGGCGCTCAAGGCCAGCATCGACGGCGCACGGCTCCTGCACAAGAGCCTGACCCTCGCATGGTCGGACAACGGCGACCGCCTCCTGCCGGTCGACCAGCTTGAGAATTACAAGACGGCGCTGCAGGTGTGCATCGAGGAGGTCGAGCGCCAGCGCGCCGATTTCGTCGGGCGCTACGAGGCACTGGTCGAAAAAGCCAGGGTCGAATTGGGCCAGATGTTCAGCGAGGACGACTATCCGGACACGGACGAGATTGCCGAGAAGATCGGGCTCCAGTACGAAATCCTGCCGGTGCCGAGCGCCTCGCACTTCATCGCTGACGTCGGCACGGAAGAGGCGGACCGCATCAAGCGCGACATCGAGCGCAGGACGCAGGCCAAGCTGGACGCCGCCATGGTCGGCCTCTACGAGCGCGTCGAGACCGCCATGCGCAAGCTGGTGGCGCGGCTGGGCACGGACGACGACGGGAACCCGAAGCCGGTCCACAAGAGCACGCTGGAGGCGCTCAAGACGATTGCGGGCAGCATCCCGGCGTTGAACCTCACCGAGGACACCAAGATGGACGAAATCGCCGAGCGCCTGAACCGCGCCATCGGCACCGTCGACATAGGCGACCTGCGCTGCAAGTCGAAGAAGCGCTCCAAGGTCGAGGAGACCATGAAGCGCCGCGACGACATCCACAAGGATCTCGAAGCGACCCTGACGCAGTATTTCGGCACGCCTCCGCAGGTCAAGCCGGTTGCCTACGGAGGGAATTCCGATTAGACTCCGATTCGCGGCGGGGAGGCATGCACCGGTTCCTCTCCCCGCCGCGACCATAAAAAGAAGAGACACGCAATGCTCAGACCCGAATCGCCACGTCAACGGATACGGAAGGCCATGTCGAGCCTTCTGGCCACGCACCGCTTCTTCGCGGTCTTGGCGCTCCGGATGGAATTTCACGAAAGCCCGCAGGTGAAGGATCTCGCGGGCGACGGGACCACCTTCTTCTACAACCCCGACTGGATCGCGGAGACCAAGTACGACGAGTTGAAGGGCTGCATCGCCCACATCGTCTTCGCTTGCTCGCTCAAACACCAGTTGCGCCGTGGCGACAGGGACTACGCCAAGTGGCAGCGCGCAAGCCGCGTCTGCACCTCGCGCCTCCTGCTCGACAACGAGTTCTGGGTGCCGAAGGACGTCTGCGACACCGCCGCCGAGCACGACCTCGACGACCTGCCGGTGGAGATCATCTACGACCGCCTGCCGGACGACCCGTCGCAACAGGGCGGCGGACAAGGCGCGGGACAGGGCGCTGGCGGCGCGGTGGGCGCGCTTCCGCCTCCGCCTGGCAAAGACTTCGCGCCCGATGCGACGCCTGACGGCCAAGGACAGGGCCAGGAACAGGGCCAAGGCGACGGAAACGGCGGCGCCGGCGCCTCCGGCGAGGTCATGGACGCGCCGGGAAGCGCGGAAGAGCGCCAGAGCCAAGACCAGAAATGGGACAAGGCATCCAAGCAGGCCATGACGGTCACCAAGGCCGCGGGCACGGATGTCGGACGGATCGAGCAGGAATTCGAGGACCAGCACGTCCACTCGCGGGAGTGGGAGGACCGCCTTCAGGAGTACATGCGGGCCATCGCGCCGACCGACTACACGTGGGCGCGCCCGAACCGCCGCTTCATCGACACCGGACTCTACCTGCCGAGCCTGTCGGGCGAAGGCATGGGACCGATGGTCATCGTCATCGACACCTCCGCGTCCGTCAGCAACGACCGCGTCAACCGCGCCTGCTCGGAGATGTTCGCGATAGCCCGCGACGTGAAGCCGGAGCGAATCCACATGATCCAGTGCAGCGAGTCGGTCAAGCAGCACATCAACTTCGCGCCGGAGAACCCGCCCGTCGACCTGAAGATCCGAGGGCGCGGCGGCACGAAGTTCGGCCCGGCCTTCGACCTCGTCGAGGAGATGGAAATCAGGCCGGACGTCTTGGTCTACCTCACGGATACGGGCGCGACGGACATCGAGCGGATCGAGGAGCCGGATTATCCCGTGCTTTGGGGCGTTGAAGTGGAGAGCCAGCTAGAGAGGATTCCTTTCGGCGACGGGCTGGTGATCCCGGACGAGGAGGCAGCGTGATGGCAGCACCAAGGAACAATACCAGCATCGTCAAGGTGCAGCGACCCATCGTGACAAATGACCCTGATGCCCCGTGGCTCATGTATGACGAGAAGCGGGAGCACATGACTCAGGTTCCCGACCGCCTCATCCCGACCTACGTCCGAGATGCGGTGGGGAAAGACCTCAAGGCGTATTTCGTCGGCGCTTGGTCGAGCATCGTCGGATGGGGACTGTCGGAGCGAGTCGAGGATCAGGACTGGTGATGGGAGAATACCTTATTGCCATCATGCTGAGTCTAATCGTTTTGACGTTGCTTGGCATCTGGCGCGCTCTTGACCGCATTTCAGACAACCTGTGGAAAATTTCGGAAAGGCTTGACCGCATTTCAGACAACCTGTGGAAAATTTCGGAAAGGCTTGACCGCATTTCAGACAACCTGTGGAAAATTTCGGAAAGGAAGAAATGACCGCGGCGCGCTCCCTCCGCCCGACGCTGGCGACAAAGTATTCCGTCGACTGCCGGCTATGGAAGCGCCTGCCGGAGAAGACCATCAAGGGCATGCACGCCGCTACGCGCTGCAGGCACGGCATCACGGCGCTGGAACGACGGCGCGGGCTCTGGGTGCTGCGCTTCACGGACGGATCATACCTGACATCGAAAGGAGAAACATGACGAAGCAAACCGAACTCACCCGCCACCCGATCTCCGCCGCCTACGGCGAACAGTCGGACGAGGAATTCGCCGCCCTGTGCCAAAGCATAGAGGTGCGCGGATACGACGAACGCGAACCCATCCTGGCGCTGGAGGACGGCCAGATCGTGGACGGATGGCACCGATACCTCGCCGCATGCGAGGTGACCGTCGACCCCGTCATCACGCAGGTCGCCATGTCGCTGGAGGAAATCTGCAACCTCGCGCGCACGCGCCACACCGGACGCAGGAACCTCACGCCCGGCGAGCGGGCCAAGGCCGACGTCAAGGCGAAGCAGGCCGCTGGCTACACCTTCGCCAAGCAGGGCAATCCTGCCGACGCCGACAACGACGGCAAGCGGATCACCACTGACGCAGTCGCCAAGGACGCGGACGTCTCCACGGCAACGGCAAAGCGCGCCATCCAAGACGCGAAGAACGAGACCTTGAAGGATCCGTTCGCACCGGATGCGCCCGGTGCGCCGGACGGGACGACCGCGGAACCCGCGAAGCCCCGCAAGACTCCATCCGAGAAGATCCTCGAAGAGGAAGGCGTCGACGAGACGCTGGTCCTCCTCAAGGCCGAACAGGACCGGAGCCAAGGACTGAGCGAGGAAAACGACTCGCTCAAGGAGCGGCTGGCGATCATCGAAGCCGAACTCGACGAAAGCGGACAGGCGGGCGTCAAGGAGCGCGAAAAGGACTCGGCGCTCATCGCCACGCTCAAGTCGCAGAACGCCGACCTGATGTCGACGAAGGCCGAGCAGCAGCGCGAAATCAAGAACCTCAAGCAGGCGCTCCGCCGCCGCGATGCGCGGATCGCCGAACTGGAAAAGGGAAATGCCGGAAGTTGATAGCACAGTCTGGGTGACGCAGCAGAACATGCGCATGGAGGATGGCGTGCTCGTTCCCGTCGTCGACCTGACGCCCGCAACGAATTTCGGCACGGTGAAATTCATCATGCCAAGTTCCGTGAAGCCGTGGGACTTCGAGTCCGCGCAGAAAATCGCGGTCCAGTCCGCGGTCGATTTCAATCCCGTGGACGACTACATGATCCTTCTTGGTCCGCCATCCAGGATCGCGATGGTCTTCGCGATATTCCTTGACAGGGCGGCGTTCATGGAAGCGCATTATGTCAACGTCCTGCACTGGGGCGGACGCGGCGAAAAGGGCAAGTACAGCGTCATAAGGTGCGGCGTAGACCTGCTGTGCGCCATCGATTGGGACGCCATCGAATAATGGACGACCTTGGCTTGTTTGACGGACGCGAGGCGGAACTCGACCTCCTTCCCTTGTATGACTACCAAGGCCAAGCAATGGACGCGTTGCGCGCTGGCATCGGCGAAAAGATCCACGCGCAGGTTCTCGTCGCGCCCACCGGATACGGCAAAACCGTGGTCGCCGAGCACATGATCGCCGGCGCCGTCCGCAAGGGCAAGTCGGCGCTTTTCACCGTCGACCGGAAGTCCCTTCTCGACCAGACCTCCGACCGCTTCACGAAGGCGGGCATCGACCACGGCATCATAGGCGGCGGCAAGATCCGGGGCGCGAACCGCCCGATCAAGATCGGCATGATCCAGACGCTCAGGTCGTACGGGTGGCCCGAAGGCGTGGACGTCATATTCAACGACGAGTGCCACTCGCTCTACGCGTTCATCAAGGACACCATCCGCGACGTCCCGTGCCCCGTCATCGGCCTGACCGCCACGCCCATGGTGCGCGGCCTCGGCAAGCTCTACGACCGGCACGTCCAGTCGGTGACCACGAACGAACTGATCCGGATGAACCGGCTCAAGGCGCTCCGCATCCGGGAGTGCATCGAGATCGACATGGACGGGACGCCGCTGGGCAGCCGCGGCGAGTTCAGGCCGGAGGAGATCCAGAAGCGCGGCAGCAAGATCGTGGGCGACATCGTCGCTACGTGGGTCGAGGAGACCAACAAGGCGTTCGGCGGACCCGTCAAGACCATGGTGTTCTCCGCGAGCATCGCGCACGGCGAAGAGCTTGTCCGGTCCTTCCGCATGGCGGGCTACGACTTCCGGCAGGTTACCGGGCGTGACGACGACGACGAGAGGCGCGAGGTCATGGACGGGTTCAGGAACGGCGAGTTTCCGGGCGTCGTCTCCGTTGCCGCGCTGTCGAAGGGCGTGGACGTCCCTGACGTCCAGTGCCTTGTCCTCGCGCGCCCGCTCCGCAAGTCCTTGGCCGAGCACATCCAGACGCTGGGCCGTGGCATGCGGGCGTTTCCCGGCATGGAGTTCTGCTTGGTCAACGACCACACCGGGAACTGCATCGGATTCCAGGACGAAACCGAGGACTTCTTCGAGAACGGAGTCGACTCGCTGAACAGCGACAAGTTCCTGAACGTGACGCGCCGCAAGGACAAGCCGAAGGACGCGACCTGCAGCGGCTGCGGATTCCTCGTGCCGCCCGGCGCTGACGTCTGCCCGACCTGCGGCCGTGAGCGGAAGCGGAAGAGCGAGGTGGTCACGGTGCCCGGCCAGATGGTCTCGATAGAGGCGATCAGTCGCGGCAAGCGCGGCTGGCAGGGCACGAACGTCGATCTATGGCGGGCCTGCTGCACCGTGGCGGAGCGCGCGCGCATGCGCCACGGCGACTCGGACCGCGCCATGAAGCACGCGCGGGCGACGTTCCTGGAGTTGACGGGCGGATGGCCTCCGCGCGACTTCCGGTTCGTGCCGGGCGACTACGTCCCGAAGGCAATCGACCGCAAGATCTCGCAGAACTACCGCGCCTACAAGAAACGCCAAGCGACGGAGAGCGCGCAGTGAAGGTGCTTGTCGCTTGCGAGTTTTCAGGCATCGTCCGGGATGCATTCCTGGCGCGCGGGCATGACGCTTGGTCATGCGACTTGCTGCCCGCAGAGACGCCGACAAACCGGCACATCATATGCGATGTCCGCGATATCCTTTCTGATGGATGGGAGTTGATCGTGGCGCACCCGCCATGCACAAGGCTCTGCAATTCTGGTGTGCGATGGTTGCACAAACCGCCCCCGGGGCGCACGCTTTCTGACATATGGGAAGAGCTTAAATCAGGTTGCAGCTTGTTTTCTGACTTATGGAACGCTGACATTCCCATGCGATGCATTGAGAATCCTGTAATGCACAAGCACGCGAAGGCTCTGATCCGAAACTACAGGCCACCAGTGCAAAGTATTCAGCCTTGGCAGTTTGGCCATGGAGAGACGAAGCGGACGTGTTTGTGGTTGCATGCGCTCTTGCCGCTACGGCCAACAGAAATCGTGGAAGGTCGAGAACAGCGTGTGTTTCGCATTCCTCCTTCGCCTGACAGATGGAAAGAGCGAAGCCGCTTCTTTCCCGGAGTGGCGCGCGCGATGGCGGAGCAATGGGGATGAGGTTCACGCAGGACTTCATCGATCAGGTCAACGAGGCGACGGTCCTCTCGGACCTCGTCGCCGAATACACGACGCAGACCAAGAAGGAGCGCTCAAGCACGTTCTTCATCTGCCCGTTCCACACCGAGAAGACCGGCAGCCTGCACGTCACGGACTCGAAGGGCGTTTTCTATTGCTTCGGCTGCCACGCGAAGGGGAACGCTATAGGGTTCATCCGCCAGATCGAGGGAGTCGGCTTCGTGGAGGCGGTCGAGCGCCTTGCATCGCGCGCAGGCATGTCGCCGCGGCGCGAGGAGGACTCCGAGACCGCGCGTGAGCGCCGCAGGGCCGCACACAGGCGCACACAGGCGCTGCAGGAGGAGGACGCGCGGAAAGCGCGCAGGCGGCACGACACGGCAGCACAGCAAGTGTCCGAGGAGATCAAGCGCTGCAAGCACGCGACGCACCCGTATTTGGAGAAAAAGGGCTTCGCCGACGCCATGGGACTGGTGGACGGCGACGGCAAGCTGGTCGTCCCGGTCTGGAACTGGAAAGGCCACATCACGTCCGCGCAATACATCGACGCGGAGGGCGGCAAGAAGTTCCACTACGGCGGCGAGGTCAAGGGCTGCTATCATCGCATCGGCCACACGGCGCGGCGCCAGCCCATCGTCCTTTGCGAGGGCTACGTCACGGGCAGGTCGATCCACATGTCCATGCGGCACAACAAGATGGATTTTGAGATCCGCGCCTGCTTCTCCGCAGGCAACATGAAGGCGGTCGGTCTGGACCTGATGCGCCGACGCATGGAGGTCTACGCCGTGGCAGACCACGACGAGTCGGGCGTAGGCGAGGCCGCGGCGAAGGCGATAGGGTGCCCATGGTGGATGCCGATAGGCATAGGCGACGATGCCAACGACTACGCCAGGCGCTACGGCGTCAAGCGCCTCGCGGAGACGCTCTGGAAATGGCTGGCGGAGACAAGACGCGAGAGGCTGGAAGGATGGCAGCAATGAGGAAGGCGAAGGTGTACCTGTCCGCGCCCATGACGGGCGTCCTTGACTTCAACGCGCCGCTCTTCCGGCATTGGAAAGAGGTTTTCTGCAGGCGCGGCCTTCTGGTTCACTCGCCCTATGACATGAGCCGCTTGATGGCGATCCAGATGCGGAAGCGGATGGAGGATCTGACGCACAGGGACGTCCTGCCGAAGGAAATGCAGTTGATCGCGCGCCGGACGGACGCGGTCCTTATCCTTTGCGCGGACTTCTGGTTGAGCAAGGGCGTCCATGCGGAGAAGGCCATGTCGGAGGCGTGCGGAGTTCCGGTCTGGACGCACATCTGGCGTATGTCCGACGGTGCAAGGGACGACAGGCAATACTGGGGCTATTGGGGTCGCGACGGCGACGGGCTTTGGACGGACGAGATGGTGGAATGGATCAAGTCTAGGGACTGCCATGGAAGTGAGCATGAAGCGCAAGGCTGACATCGAAGGCGACTATCGCTGGACGCTTGAGCGGCGCTGGACGCCAGGATTCATGGACGCGATTAGTAGTTACGGGCTTATGCCCCTGACGCGAAATCCTGTCAAGCAAAATCGTCACCCCAGCGGCAAATTCGGCTGGCGCAATCCCTTCCCGCGAGCGACCGATGGCGTGAGGAACCGCTTGCCGTCAAGAATGTCCTGAACCGTCAGCATCTGCATTCGCGGATACGGCATCCCGCGCACTTCCAGATCCCCGGCCTGTGCCATTTCCTTGGCAAAGTTCCGCGCCTTCACGTCGCCCAATTCATCCATGACGATCAGGCCAGCCATTTGCGCCGTCTCGCGCTCCAGCACTCCCCGCAAGTCTCGCACAATGCCGATCCCGACATTCTTGCCGCCCTTCACTTCCACCACCATGCTTTGCAAATCGTCGCGATCCGGCATGTCGAAATACAAGCGACCATCAATCCCGCCGTCGCTTCCCTTCTTGGTCGTGACAAAGCCGTCAACCTGTTCAACGGCCCATTTCTGGAAATGGTACTTGTCGCGCTCCCAAAGGTCGCGGGCGCCTTCGAGATTGCGCGGCACTCCTTCAACCTCGAAGTCCAGCCCTTCAATAAGTCCAAGCCGTTCCCTGAGCCGTACGCTCGCAACGCGCTTGACCGCGTGAATTGCTATGTCGATTCCGATCCACCGGCGACCCAGATTGTGCGCCGCCTCGATGGTCGTGGCGCAGCCGCAGAACGGATCGAATATCACGTCCCCCGGATTCGAGCTGGCCGAAATGATGCGTTCGAGAAGCGCGACAGGCTTCTGCGTTTCATAGCCCATGTGTTCCTTCGCGCTGTTGTTCAGCTTGTCCATGTCCCAGACGTCATCGACGGGCTTCCCGTACACCATCGCTTCATCCAAGTAGCGCCGTATGCGAGTGCCGCCGCCGCCGTCCGAATGAACGTAGCGCCGTCCGGTTTCGGGTTCGGTGTGGACCGCCTGCTTTCTGGCCGCTAGGTATTCGTCTTCGTTTTCCCATGGCACGGTGTAGGAATTGAAAGTCATCTTCTTGCCGCGCCGGTAGAAGAAAATCGTGTCATGCCGTGAATTGAAGCCCGTCTTCAACTTCCGGTTCCAGCCGGAATAGTGCCAAATGATCTGGTTGCGAAAATTGTCATGCCCGAAAATCGCGTCCATCATCACCTTGATGTAATGGCCCGCCGTCTTGTCGCAGTGCAGGTAGATCGAACCCGTGGGCTTGAGAATGCCGCGCATGGGCAGAAGGCGCTGCGTCATGTAGACAAGATACGCCAGCACCTTTGGATTGGTCTTGCGCAAGGCGTTCATCCAGTGCCGCCAGAATTCGGCAATCTCGTCGTCAACGCCGGCTTCGCGCATGAGCACGGGCATCGTCCTGACGGCACGTTCGGTTTCCGGGTCAAGCGTCCAGGTATCGCAGAAGGCTTCCACCTGGTCAGGTAGCGGCTTGCCCGTCTCCGTCTTGTAGATCGCGTTATAGTCGCGCTGCGAGTTGAACGGCGGATCAAGGTAGATCAGGTCGACGCTTCCAAGCGCCATTTCCTGCATGATGGTGAGGCAGTCGCCATAGTAGAGCCGGTTCATGCGAAGCATCCGCGAAGGAAGGTGCCAAAGCCGTCCTCGTTCTTGCGCTGGTTGTACTTCCAAGTGCTTTCGGCGATGTAGAACGGCATCCACTTGGTCGAATAGTGATGGTGCGATCCGTACCACGCCCGCTTGATGAGCGACCAGTAGCCTTCGATGGTGTTGGTATGGGTGTCGCCATCGGCATATTGCACCTTGTGATTGATGGTCGCGGACGAGAACACTTTCTTGGCCGCGTTGTAGGCGGTGTATTCGTCGGTGATCAACAGCGAACCTTGCGGATCAACGTGGTCTTTGAGGAAGGCCAGAATGCCCTTGCCGGTCAGGTCATGCGCCACCTTGGCGGCAACCTTCCCGCCACGCTCGACCACCCCGATCACCGGCGTCTTGGAAGTGCCGCGACCGCGAGGTGCGGGCTTGTCATCTTTCCTCTTGTTCCCCTTGCGTGGCTTGCCGCCCACATAGGTTTCGTCGGCTTCGACTATGCCTTGCAGCATGTCCGCGTCTGTCGTCAGCATCGCGGCCCGAATGCGCTGCTGCATGAACCATGCCGTCTTCTGGTTCAGTTCCAGATCGCGGCTCAACTGGCAGCTGGACAGGCTCTTCTTGGCGTTGATGATCAATGCGATTGCGAGAAACCACTTTTGCAACGGCACCTTGGTCTTCTCGAAGATCGACCCGGACAGGACGTTGAAGCTGGAATTGCAGCCGCGACAATTCCAGCGACCGACCAGATCGTTTTCTTGCTTGCGGGCAACGTTCGTGCAACCGCAGTGCGGGCAATGGGCTTCGCCGCCCCAACGCACCTTTTCCAGATGCTCAATGCAGGCTTCCTGATCGGGGTAGCGGGTGAAGATTGTCAGCAGGTTCATGGCTCATCCTTTCGATGATTCGAACCTAGCCGATTCGTTTTCTGCCGTCAAGCCCGTAACTACTAATCGCGTTCCCGAAAAAAGGTTGAAAAGTCTCTTTTAGGGCGAGCACATGCGCGCCGCTGGCTACCGCTGACCACGCCCGCATAATTGCACAAGGCCCGCTCCGGCGGGCCTTTTACATTCCGAAACGTTGAGGGTGGTATCAGCCCTTGCAGACTTTTTCACGCGCCAGATTGTGCGCCTCGATCTCGCCTGCGGTCTCGGCTGTAAGCTGGTCCTGATGACTGACCGTGATGATGCGCGTCCACGAACAACCGCGGTCAATCACGGTAGTATTTACGCAACCCGTCAGAATCATCGCCATCAGCAATGGCGTCACGAACCTGTTCATCGATTTTCTCCCGTATCTGAAGGTCTTCCTCTTCCGCCTTGACGGCCTTTCCGGCCTCGGACAGGCGCTCGTGCTCGACGCCTGAATGGTAAAGCCAGAACGCGCCAGCCCCTATGGACGCGACGCAAACGCCGCCCACCGCAAACCATATCCAGTGACCAAGAAGAAGGGAGAGCAGGCGCGTCATGACTGCCTCAGCAGGCACGCAAGCTCCTGCGCCCGTCCAGGAACCTGCTTGGCAAGGCGGCTGTCCAGAAGCTCGACCGCTGCACCTGCGTAGTTCTCGCGGCGTATGTCGGTCATCATGCCATGAAAGCGCGAAAGCCCGGCAGGGCCAATCCAGAACGCCATTTCGGAAAGCACTTCGCGCACGTGCTCCGGCAACGAATGAAAGCCCTTCCCGTAGTCGCGCGCAGCACCGCGCTCAGCACGTTCAAGGTCATGGGCAAGCGTGGCGTAAACCTTGTGCCGGTCCCAGCACAGGTCGTCCGGCACCGGCCGCTTGAGCAGATGCCCCACGCCGATGGTCGGGTTCCCGTAAATGTCCTCATAGACGCAGGCACGGTATCCCTCGTGGCGGATGACGCGCTCCTGCAAGGTGTCGTCGCCGCAATCCTCGGCCCAACCCTGGGAGGAAACGGACGCCAGGACGGCGGCGACGAGCCACGCTCTCACTGGACGAAAGTTCCATAGGCGACCATTGCCGCCATCGCGGCGATGATGCCGTACTTGATGAGGTCGCGCCGCTTGGCGCCCTTGAGGTGGTCCCTGACCTCGTTCAGGATGTCGTTTAACATGTTTTCTTCCTTTCAAGAAATGGCCGCTCCGGCCTTCGCTTCCTGCGCGTCCACGCAGGCATAGTCGATGGTCATGCCCGGAACGTCGTCTGTCCCGCTTTCCCTCATGATCGCGACGATATCCTGTCCCGTCGCGTGGCACGATTCCATGTCAGGGTGGAATGCCGTAACGGTCGTGGCGATTACGCCGTCATCCATGAAGAAGAAAACCATCAGTACAACGTTGACAGGAGGCATCAATTCTCCCCCTCAAGCTCATCTCGACGCTTGAGCGCGCCCCAGCAAGGCAGGTCGTAGGCCTCCTCGATGTAGGCGATGGCTTCGTCGCTGTTGTTCCACCAGCCATGCCCGCCGGAGATGTAGTTGATCTCACCGTTCAGCGTGAACCGAACGGCTCCCGCCAAGCCACTGCCGGAATTGCCCGTGGCCTCCTTGTCGGCCTTGAGCGCATCCGTGTATTCCTTGTAGCCGCCTTCGGCGACCGTGCGGACGTTCCCGCCCGCGTGATGGATCACGCCGTCCTCGATCCACGCCTGCGTGTTCAGACCGAACGTGTCCCTGTCCTTCCAGTCCTGCGGGTCCTTCCACGGACGGTGATGTTCAGAACTTTCCATGTCTCAATCCTTTTTCACAGCGTGGTCAAAACAGCGTAGGCAAAGACGATGAAAGTGGCCAACGCGGCCAAGGGAAGCCCCCAGCCGACCGCCCAGCCGAGCCACCGCTTCATCGAATGCCCCCCGTGTTTGCGTAGACGCCCAGCTTCGCCAGCTTCTGCTTCAGCAGGAATATCTGCTTCCGGTGCTTGAGCATGTCGGCTTTCGTGTGCGCGATGCGCTCCTCGTCGTGCCGGACGTCATCCTGCGAAGCGTGCCCCGCCTTCACCGCGTCCTGCATCCAGTCAAGGTGCCGCTGCTGCGAAGCCAGGATTTCCTGGAGCGCCTTGTATTGTTTGATCTCATCAGCCAGCTTGCGCTGGAGCGTCTTGATCTGCTGCTTCCTGGTGATGTCAACCATCGCCCTCGAAGCCCTCAATCTGCGCATAGAACGCGCTGCTGATCTCGTCCACGAGCGCGTCAAACCTGTTGGCCGCATGACGGTAGTCGTGCACCAGATCCTCGCGCGGTTTCCGCAGCGTGAACGCAGGAAACTTCTCGATCTTCGCCGTCACGTCGTCGATCTCGTGCGTCATGTCCGACATCGAGTTGATAAGACCCTTCAACTCGAAAATCTTTTGCTGGTCGATCATCTAAATCTCCCTTTGGTTCTACTTCAGCCCCTTGGCCCGATCAGCCGCCGCGCTGTGCTTGTCCACCCAGTGGCCTCCGGCCGCCTTGATCTTCTTCTCGATGGCCATCTCGGCCTTCAGATCCTTCTCCCAACGGGCACGCAGCTTCGTGAAGCGCGACGTCGCGTCCTTCAGCATCTGCTTGACGTGGTCAAGCTGGCCCTTCGCCTTAGGGTCGGTCCCCGCCTTGACCTCGGCCTCAAGCTCCGGAATCGCGGTCTCGTAGGAGTGGATCTGACGCAGCGTGAAATGCGCCGCCTGACGGTCAGCGTCGATCTTCTTGCCGATCATTTCGTGCTGCGTCAAAAGTTTTCCGTATGAGTCAGCCATCTTTCGTTTCCTCTCGGTGATGCATCAGACTTTGCTTTCCGCACGATTGATCATCTTGCGGAGATGCAGGATTTCTGCCGTCAACCGCCGGAGTTCCTCGCCTGCCTCCTTGTGCGCCTGGGCCGTTCCTGCCCGCATGTGCGGCGTGAGGTTGTCGTCCTTGAGTTGCTTTGCGGTCTTGTCATAGACGGCCTGAACCTCCCTGCGTCGCCTCTCGTCCGCAGCAAGCTTCTGCTTGTCGTATTTCAGGCCCCGGCTCGTGTAGCTCATCGCACCAGTTTCTCGTACTTGGCCTCGAAAAGCCGCTTTTGCACCGGCCATATCTCCCCGTATTCGCTGCGGACCAGGTAGGCCGCGAGCGGCGTCGTGACCCAGCCTTCAAGCGTCTTGACGCGGGCGCTGCCTTCCATGATTTCCAGGCGGCTTTCCCGCATGGCCTCCTTCGCCCAATCGGGCCAGTCGCCCGTGTCGACCGCGCTCATCTGGAACGCGTCGACCATCACGGGCTTGCAGCGATAGCGGCCCATCAGGGTCTGTGCGGCCGCGGAACCGGAGGAAGGCGCACGCGGTTGCCCGCCTGACGGTAAAGGATCTTCGCTTTCTGCATGGCGGCGTCCGTCCGCTTGCGGCACTGCTCCAAAACGGTCTCCATATCCTCTGGGTCAGCGCCCTCGTCCAGCGCGTCGATGCGGCGCTGCCACGTCCACTCGGTCTGCACGTCCTTCGGGATCGTGCGGTGTATGAGCTGGTCGTAGGTGCGGGTGAGTGTCTTGATGTCCATCAGGTGGTGTCTCCGTCCTGCACGTCCGTCGGGTCCATCCCAGCGTCCGTATCGTCTGTCGGGTCGATGCCAGTATCGTCATCCGTGTCCGTTGTGTCAACCCCTTGATCCGGATCGTCCGTCGGGTCGATCCCGCCGCCCAGATCGTCGTCCGTATAATCTCCGCCTCCAAGGTCGAAGCCGTCTCCGCCAGGCTTGGCCTTGTATTTCTCGTAGAGGCCGTCGCCCTCGGGCGGATCGCCCCGGTTGACCGTCCCGTCCTTGGACACGAACGGGTATTCACGAAGCACCTTGTCCTCGTTGATCGTCCGTGCCCCTTGCGGCTTGATCTCGATCAGTGCCTTGGGGAGGCGGGGAATGACGTTCTTCTCGATCACGTCCTCGGCGACAGGGCCGGTCCACTTGAGGCCGTCAGCCTTGATGTGTCCCTCGACATGCTGGGAACCAGTCGTGCCCTCGTAAACGCCCGACTGCGGGTATTCCTTGCTGCCGTAGAAGCTGCCGAAGCGCCCGCCGCCGCCGAATCCCCGCAGCGTGTTCAGGAAGTCCTCGATGCTGGACCAAGACTGGTCGATGGTGCTGTCAAGGTGCACGTGCACCCGCGCCTCAAGCTGGCCGTCGATGCGGACCGGCTGGCGCAAGATCACGGGCTTGTCCGTGATCGTGGCGACAAGCTGGGCGTAAGGGCCGACGGGCTTCTTGCCGCGCAGAAGCTCGCGGTGGTTGCTGTTCGTCTGCCACCGGTCCGTGTTGCGCGTTTCAAACTTCTGCTCGAATTGCGTGTCCAAGCTTACCGGCGTGGACATGGTGCCCGCCTTGACGGACTCCTGGAACTCGGTCGAAGCGATCTGCTCAAGCGTCTTTTCTGTCTGCTTTTCGGTCGTGTCCTCGACCTCGAACTCGTCGGCGTACGATTTCGGGCGATCATTCCCGAGCTTGTATTCGGTGATGATCGGAGCGCCGTCGGGGATGGTCTCAAGCGGCAGGATGTCCAGGTCGCTGATGTCCTTGTAGGTGAAGTCCCAGAATTCTACGTAGGCCTCGGTGTTCTCGTGGCCGGACATGAACGTGGGGTAGTAGCGGTAGCTTGTGACGGTCTTGCCGTCGCCGTCCTGCCGCGTGTTCGTCCGCTTCTGGAACCGCTTCTGGTAATTGGTGACGTTGCCGTTGAACGGGTTTCCGACAGGCAGGTGCATCTCCTTGTGCACGTGCTTCTTGACGCCGAACGGCCCGCTGATCGTGTCGTGGTAGCCGTAGAGGTAGAGGCCGAGATAGTGTTCCCGGATGCAGTGGAACGCGACGTTGTAGACGAGGTCGGCAAGCCGGTTGTCGATCAGGTCACGGAATGTGTCCTTGAGGGTGCGCTCGTAGCTCATGACGACGCGGCTCTTTCTTCGCGATACCTGCGAACGCAGTCGTTGATCTGGATTTCCAGGTCCGCTGCGCTGAAAAGCTCGTTCACGCGAAGCGTGCGGGCGCGGTCCATGTAGCCCTCCATCATGAACTTTTCACAAGCCGCGTTTTCCTCTTCGGTCATGGCCTCGATGCGAGCCAAGCGCTCGGCATGGAGCCTGCGGGCCTCGGCCTCGAACTCGGCCTGCGTTGCGGTGCGGGGATCAAATGCCATGTCTCTCTCCATGATGGCTAGTCGCGTTGCGCGTGGTAGGTACCCACCACGCGGTCCGCGTTGACTGTGCCGAAGATGGCTGCGGCACCTGTGTTGTGACTTTGAATTACGGTGCTCCCCTGTAGGTACTTGAGGCGCCAGTTGTGCACTTGCCCGGTGAGACCGTCCCCGCTGAACCCGCCGTCGGTCACAGTGAGGCCGAACCAGGACTCCAGCGCGCCGGTACGGGAGCCCGACTCCATGAACGTGATGCCGGCGCCGATGGTCCCGGCCGTGAGGTCCGCCGTCAGCGTCAGGATCGGATCGGAAAGGCCGCTGTGCGCCGGGTTGATGACGGCATCGAAGGAATCGCCGTGGGTTCGCCACGTCGCCGACCCTGACGACGGAAGGCTCGTCGGGACCCACCAAGTTTCGCGGATCGGGCCACCGTGCGTTAAACCTATCCCGTTCGGCAGCCAGAACGTGCGATTGTCGCCGGTGTGCTTCTTCCTTCCCGTCATGTCGGTGACGGTCGCGGCCCCGGCGATGCCCTGCCGGGTGGCCAGCGGGAGGTCGTCCCATGGTCCCCAGGAGTCCATCGAGTCCTCGACGGTCCCCGGCACCAGGTCCGGCATCTCGAAGCCAGGGCAGGTGCCGTCGGACGCGCACTTGGCCGCGCCGTAGGAGCCGACGAAGCGCGGGTGGTTGATGTAGCCGGTGATCGCGGCGGACAGGTCCGTAATGCTACCAGGTGTGCAGCCATCGGTGGCGTTGTTGTGGCCATCGCTACACGCGCCATGGAAACGGCCATACAAGCCGTACCCCTCGAACCCAACCGGCACTCGCTTGGTTCCTGTCTCGAACCTCACGCCGTTCCACCGCACGACCGGGGTGCGGAGCATCTCGTCCGCGATCTCGTAAAAACCAAGCTTTAGATCGAGCACCTTACCAAGGTTGTTTGTGTCCGGTTGTGCGTGAGTCCGCAAAAAATTGCGCCATACGCGTTGCATTGGGCTCATGTCTGTTGGGTCTGTATCTCGCGTAATGGCCTCGATCTCAACCAACGGCCCTCGGGCACTTTTGTCGCTGTGGGCGATAGCGTCGCTCAAACTCGCACTTTTCTGCCAGTGAGCGATCTCTGCATCGGACATACCGAGCACCTTGGCCTTCTGTACCGGGCTCAGTTTTTTCCACGGAGTGCTGATCCTCTTGGTCTTTGCGTCATTAGGGAACGTTTCCCGCGCGGTAAGCTCGCCGTCGATCAGCCCCTTGTCGAAATCTGCCGTCAGACTGACGCGCGGCCCGCCGTCGTCGTACTCGTTCTCGGCGGTGCCCGGATCGTCCCTGGTCCCGTACACCGTCCCGAACAGGTCCGGGCGGAACACGCCGACGGCCTCGCCCTCGTAGGTCGCCGTGCCAGATGGCGTTTGGGAGCTTGCATGCTGCCCCTGTTTGAACTCGCACCCGGCGCAAATGTCGAGGGCTGACTCAATGTCACCCTCGGTCGGCAGGGCCACACCAGCAATGCCCTGCCGGGTGGCCAGCGGGAGGTCGCCCCACGGACCCCAGCCGAGCTTAGCGAAGTTGCGACCCGGATAAGCCTCGTTGATCTGCGCATCCTCGTAGGACTCGTAAGACCAATCCGGGATGCCGTCACCGCCATGTATTTGACCGGACGGCCTATACTTGTCGGCCGTCACATTGCTGGGGCGCTTCCTGGTGGCTTTGAAAATCGGGTTGCCGGGTGGGAACTGATGCGTCCACAGCCCTGCGTGCCCGTCGTCGTCTACGCCCTGCGTATACCCGCCCCCCGGATTGAACCACGCCGGGGCCGGGGTGCCCGCGCTCTTCGGCGGCGAGTACCACGTCGGCTGCACCGGGACGTTGTTCTGGTCCGACTGCATCGGCACCAGGTCCGGCGGCGGGTCGTTGATCACTACCACCTCGACCTCATCCTCGACGGCCAGCGTCGGAGGCTCCTCTTCCAGGACCTCCTCGACCTCGGCGATCGCCCGCAGCGCGGTCAGCGCGTCGAACACGGCCTCCCATGTCGCGTACATCCGCCCACCAGGGTTCGCGCCCTCCCAGGACGTCGTGACGCGCTCCATCAGCGCGTCTGGCACGTCGCCGGATGTCAGGGCCTCCCGGATCGACGTGAAGTAGGCAAGCTTCTCCTGGGCGAGCTGCGAGGTCCGCCCCTCCCAGAACTCGATAGCCGCGTCCACGTCGGCGCAGGCGTCGAGCGCGCATTCCGTCTGGGCCTCAGCCGCGTTCAACGTGAAACAAGCGGCCACCAAGGCCGCCATGAAAATCGCTCTCATGGTGTCGAATTTCATGGTTTCCTCCTAGGAAGATGCGGGGAACGGAACATGGTCACAGTTCAGCGGCCCCCAGCCAGTGTTTGCCAATGTCCGTTGCGCCGAGACTCATCCCGGTGACCGTGGTGCTTCCGAGCCACCCGATGACGGCGTCAACCGGCGCATCGGCGAACGGACTCGCGCCCAGCCCATCCCAGATAGTAAACTCGGCGTCGACGGCACTCTCGCCGTCGTTGACGGCGTCAACGAAGTCGGCAAGCGCCCTGCCGGGGTCGCCCTCGGCCGTGCCAATGACACTCCACAAGTACGGATCGGCTGTATCGGTGCCAACGTAATCGTCATGCAGCACCCACGAATGCGTCTTGTACGTGATTCCGATCTTGCCGCTCGCGTTGAACGCCGGAGACAGGGATTGCCCCGTGCCGCCGCCGAAGCCCACCTGAGAATTGCTGTCGGTGAAATCCATACGGACTAGATGCGGCGACGTTTCTGTGCCGTCGATAATGCGCAGCAGAAGATTTGACCAGTATCGCGTGATGCTGACCCCGGACACCAACAATGCAGCGTCCACTTGCGGGCGCGAACCCGCGGGCGGACGCCACAACAGTTCATTTGATGATCTGGTAAACCAGCCTGTTTCCATCGTGATGGACTGGTGCGCCATCTACTACGCCCCCGTCCTCAGATAGAACGTGTTCGGGTCCTTTGCGGTCAGGGCGTTGTATGCCGTTTCGGTTATCGCCACGATGTTGCGGACCTGCTCGGACTGGACGAACTCGCCGTTCAGGTCAACGACCTCGGCAAAATCGCTGTCCCTGAATGTATACGCCTTGGTCGTCGCCGTGGTCCCGAGGTAGGACAGCGGCGAGTCCGAACGTCCGGCCTGCGCTGATCCCTGGTTGAACGTCACCGTGAGGTCGGGGGCGAAGCTGTTGCCGCTGGTAAAGAACCCGCTGAAGTCGTTGACCTGACTCTGCACCGTCAGGTTGGCCTGCATGAGCACGTAATCCAGACCGGCGATGTAGTGCTGGTCGCCGGTGTTGCCCATCTCGAAAATCTTCGTGGTGGTGCCGTCGGTCACCTTCATGAAAATGGCAGTGTTCGCTAGGTTGTGCTGCTGTCTGAGCACGTCGTACACTGCCTTCTTGAGGTAGCAGGCGAGGATGATGTTGTTGTTTCCCGTCGGAAACGCGTACTGGTAGAATCCAGCGATCGCGCTCAGCGGGTTGTGGACGATCCTCCCGAGATCTTCGAACCCGCCAAGTCCCCGCGCAATGAGGCCGAACCTCTGGCCGGTTCCCGTGCCCGTCCTTGCGCCCTTGAACTGCACGGCATTGGCCGTTCCCGTTGTCAACTCGTACAGACCAGACTCCCACGGCACGCTGACTCCCCGGACCGTGTGCCGCGCTTTGCGAGTCAGGTAGTAATGCACAGGGCTGTCGGCCTGCGTAGGGTCTTCAACCTCGTTTGACACGATCGTGACATGCTCGGCGAGATAGGTGTGCAGCTTGGCGAGGTCATCGCGCAATTCGGCTGCGTCCGCATCGAAGTACGCCACCCGGATCTCCAGCCTGTCGCCGGACTGGAGCGTGTTGAAGTGGCCCGCCACGCGAAACTGGCCACCGTTGTTTTCTTCGAGCGTGACTTCCAGCCCCCGGTCGGTTCCGCCCGCATCAGAGCGCACCTCATAGGTGCCGAGTCCATCCAGAATCGGGGTGTTGTCCAGGATGTCGGAGCCATTGACGAGCGTCAGGTGCCAGCCGATGGCCCCGCCCGGCAACTCGGGAATCCTTACCGACTGATCGTCGACCGCAGCGCCAAGGCCGAGCGCGATGCCCTCAGGCGACACGGCGAAACGGATGTTGGCCGTCTCCACGCCGTCGAGGTCCTGCGTTTTGGCGAGCACGACCCACCGCAACGATTCATCGGCAAAAGTCTCGCCCTCGACTACGAGGGCCGCGTTGATTGCGCGGCGGACGGCTGCCTGCTCGGCGCTGTTGAGGTGTGGCGGGTTCTTGAACGCCGCGTCGCCGATCTGCGCGTCGGTCTTCCCACCGGCATTGATGGCTGCGCGGATGGCCGCCAGGTCGTTGACCTGCCAGATTTCCAGCGTGTCGTCCGTGGCCTCGTCCAGCGTGCGGTAGAGCTTTCCCGCGTCCGCCCCGCCCTTGGAGTAGAAGTTGGCAATGCCGATTTCGAGCGGGCTTCCGCTGCGCTGCGCGTACAGATCGGAGCCCGTGACGTACTCCGTCGTGGCACGCACCCGGATCAGGTAGAGGACATTGTTGCTGTTCTTGACCGCGACCCCGGCAATCTGCTGCTCCGCCGCCTCTGTGCCGGTGGTGCCGTCGAATACGTTCTCGATCAGCGGATTGGCACCGCCGCCGAGGTCGCTGACGCTATCGACCCCGAGCGCCGCCAGCACCTTCGCCAGCACCAGGTTGCCCGAGAACGTGCTGCTACCCGATGCGGAGGCGCTCCCCGTAATTTCAAGGGTGACCCGACTGACGTTCGATCCGAGCGCCTCGTCAAACCCGTAATAATCCCATGTAGAGCCACCGGAGTCGGAGCCGAGAAGCTGATAACGAGAGAGCGTGTCAATATAGGTTCCGCCGCCAATGTCGTCCAGCTTCGCCCGGTAGTGAGAGAGGCTTACACCGTGCGGGATGCGCACCACGAACGCCCGTCCTGACAGCCCCGAGTCCAGCACCTCTTCCCACGTCGAGACGGCCCGCGCCTTGGCCAGCGATGGGTCGCCTGTGACCGTCGCAATGCCCCCCTCGGAGCCGTCGGAATTGACCGTGTCCCATCCCGAATGCACGGTCCCGGCGTGAAGGTCGCTCGTGCGGGCCAGAAGCTCGTCGACTTCGTGCTCGATGCCTTCAAGGCCTTGGACCTGATTCTCGCGGATGCCCTTGCCGCCGTTGAAGGGGAAGTCGAGGATGTCGCTTAGCGTGATCGGCATGGTCTAGCTCGCTGTCCAGGTCACTGCGGCGGATTGGGTGAGGGCCTGGTTCGACACCCAGACGGAATAATCCGTGCCGCTCACGTCGATCACGGAGCCGTGCTTCGTGAAGGCGCCGATCTGGTTCAGCTGCGCCAGGTCGTCCGAGCGCTTCACGCTCGTGATGTCGGCCTCGCTGGCACGGCGGCCCAGCAGGACGTGCCTTGATCCGGCGTAGGCGGCGATCTCGGCCATGCCGTTGGCCGCCGCGATCGTCAGCTCGCCGGCAACGGGCACGGCGTCGGCCGAGGTGCCGAACAGGAAGTCGTCGGCGGGCGTCACCGGCGTGTCCGGCTGCGGCCCGATCTGGTACGACACGGTCTTCGCGCCCCGCAGTTCCATGAAGATGATGTTCGCCCCCTGGCGCCTCTCGGGATTGTCGTTCCGGTAGGCGCCCAGAAGCAGCTTGTTGGTGATCGTGGCGGGTCCCGAGAGGTCTTCCTCGGTGATGGTGACCGTGTTGCCGTCCGCGTCTTGGTAGTCTCCCACGGGCACCCGGCTCCGGCTGTTGGCCCGGTTGAGGTCGATGGCCACGGCGGAGTCCTGGAGGACCCTCACGATGCCGAGCGGGCGGCGGTGCACGATCGTCTTGCCGTTGAAGACGTGCGTCGTCTCCATCTCGGCCTTGAGATGCCGGTTCGCGTGCAGCGCGAGGGACAGGACGCCGAACCATTCCGTCACGAAGTCCCGGCCCGCCTTGACCGCGCCCGCGACCGACACGGCGTCCACCAGCGTGATCTCGTAGTCGGAGCCATTCGGGATCTGGTTTGCCGTGTTGTCCGCGTCGTAGGCGATGTCGGCCACGGCCGCGAGCGTCGGCGCGGCGTAGAACGAGTAGCCGACGGGGCCGCCGCCGTCCCCGCCGCCCGCGTTGTCGTCGACGTACTTCTTGGTCGCCGCGTGCAGGTCGGCGGTCGGCGCGCCGGAGAGCGTCAGCGCCCCGGTGAGGACGCCGCCCGCCAGCATCAGGTAGCGCAGGTCGGCATTGGCCTGGCTGATGCCGGGCACGATCGCGGCGATCGCGTCGGAAAGCTCCTTGAGCGTGTCGCGGCTGGCCGGCGCGCCCGCGACCAGCGCGGCGATCGCCGCCTGGATGGCGGCCACGCGCTCGCTGTCGCGCGAGATGCCGGCGGGGATCTGGCTGTCGGCCACCTGGCCGGACAGGTCCGCGAAGCTGGACGGCACGTCCGCGCTCCTGGCCAGCCCCGCGATCAGGCGCGCGATCGACAGCCGCTTCGGCGCGACGTTGCCGGACGGCTGGACGACGACCTCGTGGGCGTCGTCGCGCGCGGCCTGCTCTCCAAGGTTCCTGAAGTCTGTCGTCATGTCAGATCACCGGCCAGTCAATGACGGTGCCGCCGGCCCACGTGATGGGCGTCGACGCGCCCCAGATGAGGTCGTGCGTCGACGTGTCAGGGAAAACCGGAACGCCCGAACTTCCACCGGTCAGCCACCAGAAAAGATATCTCGCGGATGTTGTCACAATGTGCCCACGACAATGCTTGAAACGCTGGTGCCGCCGGCCGTGCTCCGGACAGCGCGCAGCAATACAGGATGCGATCCGACGCCAATGACCGCTCCGGCAGCAACGGTCTCCGTCACGTCTTCGGTGCCATGAAGAGTCCGGTAGACGATGTCGCCAGCCCCGACCGCCTGACAGATGAAGCCGCCTGATATCACGAGGTCGTCGGTCGCATGCACTGCATGCACGTACTTGTTCCGGAGCGGGCCGGGCGGCGCTGCCTTGAGACGGGCGTCGTAAGCCATCAAGCGCCCTCCTTAATCCTGTTTCGAATGGCGGCTTCGTGTTCTTCGGCCATTTTCTTGACCCTGTTGAGGACGCTTCGAACGGACAGGCGCGTCATGATGACATCGTCGCCGTAAAGCTCGACCTTCGTGACCGATCCGTTCGACGTCACCTTCTTGATGCTGTGATAGGACACCGCAGTCGATCCCATGCCGGCTGGTCCTGGCAGTTCGATCATCAGGTCCATGACAGCCCCGTTCAAGTTTTGGTCTTGGCACCTTGCAAGGAGGACGACGAATAGTCAAGGCGCAGGCTTGCAAAAGGGTCATTTGACCCCTTTTCTCAAAAATAGGGGTTGCAAGGCGCTGCGAATCACCTATGGTGGTGGCATCAAGAGGAGAACATCATGTTCACAAAGACAATCACTATCACTGACACCGACGCTTGCACCGCTATCTACGCGATCAACCACTTGCTTGCCTCGCCGCTTGATGACGTCACTCTGAAGCTCGAACTTCGCGCTGCGAAAGAGGCGTTGTGTGACGGCCTTCAACGGAGGTGATTTATGACGCTTTGCAGAGACTGCGGATGCCCGCTGCCGGAACAGGCCAGAGGCCGTCCGAGGATCGTGTGCCAAGGGTGCTCCGAGAACAACCGCAAGGCCCGGCGCCTGTCGCGCGCACGCGAACGCTACGCCACGGAACCCGAATACCGTGCCGAGCGCAAGGCGACCTCGCGTCGGATCTACCACGAGAGGAAAGCAAAAGGAGCGCGCCATGCTGACGCATAGGCAACTGGCCGTCCTGCGGGTCATCAACGACCGCATCAAGGCGGAAGGCATCGCGCCGACCTTCACCGAGATCATGGCGGAGACCGGACTGACGTCGCGCTCAAGCCTGTTCAAGGTCATGCAGGCGCTGGAGGAGAAAGGTTTCATCCGGCGCATGGCCAACAGGAAGCAGGCCGTGGAGATTCTCAAGCTGCCGGACATTCTCGACAAGGCAGGACAGTTGCCGATCCTTGCCGACTGTATGCGCATGGAACACGCCACCTACCTTGGCGACGGTGCCTACGCCGGGATCGACCGCGGCCAGATTTGGGTGTTCACGCACGACGGCATCCAGACGACAAACATGATCGCGATTCCGAACGACGGGACGCTGCAGGCGTTCGTCGACTACGCACGGAAGCACGGCCAAACGGCATGAATCAAGAGAAGAGAATTCATGGAACAGGAAGCAAAAACGAAGGCGGAGATCCACATCCTTGTCAATTCGCGCGAAGTGAAGCGCGAGCACCTGACCGAGTATCACGGGGATCGCAAGCACGTCATCAAGTACGACGCCGAAACGCACGGATCCACCTTCAACCACCACCATCCCGGATCCGAACCCGTCGTCCTTCTTCTTGAAGCGATTTCCGCGCACATGCACACCGAACTGGATGCGCTAGAGGCTGAAAAACCGGATGAATCGAAAATGGTCACGCTTTGCAACAACATCGCGACCATGGCCGTCTTTGCGCACAAGGTGACGGAGCTTCTCCTGGACTTGGCTAATGGGCCTCCGACAAACCCGTTGGTGCACACGTCACTGCGATGCTTGGAAGAGATGGCGCTGAAGTCGCGCCAGAAGCAGGCGGAAATGGAGGCCGCGGCGAAAGCGCAGGCGGAAATGGAGGCCGCGGCGAAAGCGACGGAAACCCTGAACGACATCATCAGGAAGGGACGGCGGCAATGACCTGCAGGCACGTATTGATGGAAACCGAGCACTACCTCGCGCAGCAGCTTCTCATGGCGCGCATGACAAGCGCGATGGAGGACAACCAGATCAAATGCCTTATGGCGGAACTGGAGGACGATTACACCGGGGATCCTGTCGGCAGTGGCGCTGCGCAAAGCGCGGAGGCACGGCGCATTCTGGAAACCAAGCTCAAGGAACGCGACGAAGCACGCGCGAGATTCTGCAAACAGGTCATTTGACCTGTTTGCGGCCCACCGGCGCAGCCGCCTTGCGTGCGTCGTCCACGAGATCGGACGGAACGCGCCCTTCGCTCCGGCGAGGTTTTCGATTCCCGTTCCATTCCAGCAGGAACGTTTCGCTGCCTATCCTTATCGACCGCATCGGAGTTGACGAATAGACGAAAATCGCACCGTCGCTCTCGCGGACGACAATCTTGTCGATATCGTCCGTGCGTTCCTTCGGCACATCGAGATGCAGAACGCCATCGCCGCTACGGACCTTCGTGGTCTTGGGAAGCACGACGACGCTTGGATCCGTTGATTTCACTTCGACCTCGACGCTGTCCTGCACAGCGACCGCCTCTTCCGGCATCTTTGCCCGTCGTTTCGTTGCTTTTCTGGCCATTTTTATGCCTTCTCCATCTGTTTTTGACTAGGAACGTCCGCGCGGAAGCCAAGCTCGCCATGCGGGTTGTCCGGAATCAGTTCCCGATTGACGTGGATGCCGATGGTCTCCGCAATGCCGACGTCACGCGTATCGCTCCAGACGACGCCCAGAGTAACGTCAACTTGCAGCCGCGTCTGAAGCCGTTTGTCCACGTCCGCCGACAAGTCGCGCAACGCACCATGCCGATAGAACGTCAGGCCGCGCCGGCCAGCTTCGTCCAAACCTGTCGGCGACTTGACGTAGACAAGGAATTTCCGGGCCAGGTTCTTTGCGTCCTGACTTTCCGCGAACCACTGCACCGAAAACTCGATTTCCGTTGATACCATCGTCGTGCTCTCGATGGAATTTCCATCCTTGACGTATCGCGTCCATGCAGAGCCATCCACAAGGTCGGAAACAAGCGTGACGGTCGCGTAGGGCCACCCCTGTCGCGGGTGCGGATCGTTTCCGGGGATGACCCTTTCTCTAGCCAACCCGCTCCCAGCGGCGACCCACGCGCGCACGGCGCGCTCCAGCGCGACCGCGTCCGTCATGTCCGGATCTCCGAGCATATGACCTCTCGAACGCCGCCCCAATCGCGGACAATGTCAACGCGCCATTCGGCGTCGTCGAACATCAAATGATCCGAGAGTTGCGGGGCAATACCACCCTTTACGGCCCTGACGTCGGATTCGGTGTAGAACCTGCGCACGTTCTCTGACCGCAGACCCTCAGGCAGGGAAAGCACCTCCTGTCCGGAGAGCGGGACGGTCACGACCATGATGTCTGTTTCGGATCGGTCGCCCTGCTCATACTCGCCGAACTGGTTGCGGCTGCCGTTCTCGAACCGGACACGCTTGACTTCCGCCCGATCGACCAGAGGCGAGGACATGAGGTTGCGGGCAACGGTCTGAGACGCAATGCTGGGCATGCCGCCATGCTAGACAAGCGCTGCGCGTTAGTCAATTTCCTCGGGAATTATATACCCGTATTGACGCGCCGGACCCCGCAGGGTAAGCGCGGGGCATGCGCACGCTCATTTTGGGAATTATATACGAGAATCCCAATTTGCCGTCAAGCCTCGGGATCCTCGATCACGTTGACCGGGCGCAACGCGCTCCGGACAAGCTCGGCGGGCGTCGGGATCGACCCATCCGGCTTGCGGATCACGAAGGGTTCTTCAAGCTCTGCCTTGCTTGGCTGGTAGCTGTGCGGTTTGACCCGCACGGTCGGGCGGTCTTCTGGCTTGGTCATTGGGTTTCTCCAATCCGTTGCAGTTTCGCGCGTAGTGCGTCCTCAAACTCCTGTCGCTTGACGGTTTCCGCCGAAAGCAACTTGTCGCTGGACTCTTCAAGAGACAAGACTTCCCAGTGATCTTCGACAAGCCGAAAGTCGTCAGTGATTTGAGGCACAAGCCAAACTATGTCGCCATCATTCAGGTCCTGCGACGGTGTTTCAGATGGACCGCCAATGGCCTCGAAGAATGGGCGATCAACGGCAACCGCCAACTTGGTTCCCCATCGTCGCAGCGTTGGTCCTTTGACCTGAAGTTGCGGCATGAGCCGTTTCGCACTGGAAGAACGCCAGTCAGGGCGGCGAAGCGCAGTTGGTTCCGGCGGCTTTTCATCCGTGTTGTCTCGCAACATCTCGAAGTCGGCCAACATCCCGTTTCCAGAGAAATAGACTGCCTGGATTTCTAGGCCGAACCACGAACTGGCGTCACCATCGCAGGCGATTACCAGGTCCACCCGTCCCGCCGCCCTCCCGGTGGAAGGCGAGCGCATGAACGGGACTTCAGGTGCCAGATACACGTCCGGGAAGCCGACAATCCGAGCCAGCCATGACGGCAGCAAGTCGCCTTCGCTGAACCGGTTAGGGCAGGTTATCACCGGCGGCCTGTCGCCTGACTTGATCGAACAGACCCCGCCCCGCTTGCTGCACCTTGGCATGTTGCGCTGGAATGGACAGGGCGGGGCGGGATCGAGTTTCAGGGCGCGTCGTGCCAAGTCCTGTCGCTCAGCAACGGACAAGTGGTCGAACGGCCGCCCGAACCACTCGGCAATGGCATATCGGGAACTCATGCGAACAAGGGTTCCGAAGTGATGACCAATTCGACAAGTCGATTATGGTGGCCGTTCTTCATGGACAGTGCCGCCGCACTGAATCCGTGTTTGCGGACCAGTTCGACGATTTCCGGCGCGGCGTCATAGGTCATCAGGAAATTGGAGTCATGTTCAGCAAGCATTGCGAAAAGCGCAGCGTGGTCGATGCTGGAATGTTCATACAAGCGCGATCCTGCCATCTTGCCGCCCGCCGCCGTGTATGGCGGATCAATGAATACCGCAGCGTCACGGCCCCACCCCCGCAACAGGATCGGCAGCAGCTTCATGCCGTCACCTTCCAAGAACGAAAGCCTGTCGGAATGTTCCTGAATCGTTGCAATGCGGCTTGCCAAGGTTTCGGGATACCAACGGGAGCGAAGGCCCTTGCCGTTTTCGCCGGTCTTGCAGAACGATGCACCGCGAGCCAAGACACCGCCCCGCCGGGTTCGGTTCAGCACCAAAGTCCTGAATCCATGCTCAACCACGCTTTCCGGCGGCGATTGCTCAATTTCCCGAAGGCTTTCAAGAGTCGGGTCGAATTGGCCTATCCATTCCCTGAGCGTAGCCCCGCTTTCCAACGCAGAACGCCAGAACGCCGCAACATCCCTGTCAATCTCGATCATCACCGCTGACTCTGCCAATTCCTCCATGACGGCAGTCAGTGAGACGATTGCGCCGCCCGCGAACGGTTCAATCAGAATTTCGGGGGCCGTCTGCCGCAACCATTCTCGAATGTGCGGTATCAGCCAAGTCTTTCCGCCCGGATAGCGCAGCGGACTGCGTTGCGGCACGGCAGCGACATTGACAACGGGCACACGAGAAGTCGGGAAGTCGGGTGAAGCAACGGCGGCGAGCGCGGTCACGACCTTGCTCCAGACGCCAAGCCGTTGTCCGCAATCAGATCATCATACCGCAGTTCCTTCCCGACCATCCCGGAGACGATGCCGCGCATCTGAACCAGAGTGTCCGCGTCTCGTGCGTTGTGGCGGCCCTGAAACTCGTCGACATACCTTTGCAGGTGCTTTTTCGAGAACTTGTGATAGACGCCTTTATGGGCGCGTTCCATCGTCGCCCAAAAGCTCTCGATTCCATTCGTGTGAGCTTGCTCTCGAACGTATTCCCCGGCACTGTGATTCACGCTCTCGTGCGCCCTGTCAATGCCCACGTAGCCGCCGCCCGTATCCGTGTAGACCTGCGCGGTTTCTTCCGTGTGACCTTCCACGAAGCCCTGAAGCGTCTTGGCGGTCGTGTCCGGGATCACCTTGGCGACAACCTGCTTGGTGTCACGGTCCTTGACGCCAACGACGATGGCCTTGCCGACGCCGCCGCGCCCGGCCCGGAGCTTCTTCTTGGCATGCTTGTTCTTTTCGAGACCCCCGATGTAGGTCTCATCCGCCTCGACCGGACCGCCGAAAACCGTTCCGGTGGTCTCGAATGACTTGCGCAGACGGTGCATCAGGTGCCAGGCGGACTTCTGGGTGATTTCCAGTTCCCGGTGCAGCTTCATGCTGGACATGCCTTTCAGGTTCGTGGTCAGCAGGTAGACGGCAATCGCCCAATCCCGGTATTCGAGCTTGGTTCCCTTCATCACGGTGCCGGACTTGACGCTGAACTGCGGGCGGTTCGCGCAGTCACGGCAACGGTGCGTCATGGTGCTATGCCTGATGCCGGACTGGACATTGAAGCTGCCGCAATGCGGACAGTAGGGGCCTTGCGGCCAGATTTCGGCTTCCAGCCACTTGCGGGCGGCTTCCTCCGTGGGGAACATCTTCATCAGCTGCTTGACGCTGAGTCCCTTGCGGTGCGATCTTCCCGGTGCCTTCTGTGTCATGCCGAATCTCCGTGCTGTTGGGATTCTACTGTAACGGATTCGGCGGCGGAGTCAAGGGCAAATTGGGATTCTCGTATATAATTCCCCTCATTTTGATCCTGGCCACGGGCGGATTGTATCTTCTGGTCCTGCCGTTCCGGCGCAGAAGGCGTGGCCCCAACATCCTGTTGGTTGCATTGGGAATTATATACGACATTACCCAAGGCGCAATCAGCTCGACGCGCCGGATTTTTCGCCGCCCGCCTGATCGCCTGACTTCGACGCCCGCAATTCATCCTCGAAACGCCAATCCTGCTTGGGCGGTCCCTGCATGATAGCGCGGGCAATGTTCTCCATCGTGTCGGGTATCGGTTCCGTGTCCGGATAGCGTGATTTCGTCATAGGTTTCCTCCCTGATTGTCATGCGGCGCGAGAAACCGCCCGCCATCGAAATGAATCATGTGCTCCGGATCGTCTGCGATCCAGACTTCGGTTTCCCAGCCTATCTGCCTTGAGAAACGGCCAAACGCCTTTGCATCCGCAAATGCGCTGACGAACAGGCAACCCGCCGTCGCGTTCTTTGTCAGTCGTCGCAACGCCATGTGCCGCATTGCGCTGATCGGGTTTGAAGAATGCACGGCTTCCACGAGAAACAGCCAGTTGCGTTCCGCCTCATAGGCGAGAACGTCCGGCAGCATTTCCCTGTCCATCTCTTCTAGCCCGATGGCCCGCATCTTGTCTGCATCCATGTGCAGAATTTTCTTGGCAGTGTCGCCTATGTAGAGGATTTCCGCCCCTTTCGAGAAACGCGGCAAGAATTCCTCAATCACCGCTTTCTGAATCTTGTTGTGCGGTCCCGGCGAAAGCCGATAGCTGGTTCCGTCCGGCAGTGTCACCGGAACCATCTTGAACTCACGCGCCTTGCTCAACCTGTCTTTCAGGTCTCCGGCCCCGGCACGAAAGCGCAACAGGCAATCCTCCCACTCGGGTGCGTCGTAACTGCGCAAGAGTTCCAGTGCTTCAAGCGGTATCGAGTACCCCCGCGTTCCGTCATTCACATCCGCCGCAAGATTGGCCGCGCTGCGAGCGACGAGTCCGGCTTCGACAAGGATAAGCAGATCTTTCCGTCGAACATCGTCATAGGAAGAGTCCGCTACACTTTCGCCGTAATGAGCATTCCAGACCTTGATGATTTCACGTGTGGTAAGCGGCTTAGCCGTGCCGTTGAAATGGCTTGTCGCTTGTGACCATTCCATGTCCGGAAGAATGCCCGCGACGGCCAGAAGCGCCTTTGCCACCCGGTGTTGCCGCCGTTCCGTCATGCCACGCACCGGAACGCCTATGAGGCGAAGGATGTTAAGTGCTTGTTCGACCTTTTCTGTTATGCGGTCAGCGTCCAGCAGATTGCCGTTCATCCGTTCCCCCTTGACGCCAGTAGGTGCGTCAAGAACCTTTCGGACTTGCCGTGCTACTGCAAGACCTAAAAGCGGCGGGACCGCGTTGCCAATCTGCTCGCATTGCTCATATTCCGTTCCCGCGAACTCGAACCAGTCGGGAAAGGACTGCAACCTTGCGCCTTCCCGCACGGTCAGCATCCTGCGCTTGCCGCTTGGCGTGACAATCCGGTGCATGTCCGCCGTCGCGCCGCCAAGGTTCCGGCAAGTCACCGTCCGGGCCGGCTTGTCCAAGTGCAGGTTCCTGGGAGTGACGCAGTTGCTCTTGGCTTCATACCTGGCAACGTATGCGTCCATGTTCGGCTTGAGATACTTGCTGTTTTCATCCTCTTGATACGCCAACGGGCCGAGTGCTGCCCCCGCCGTCACGGGCTCGTCAACAACCCGTTCCGGCCATTCCCAGCCAATGCGTGATGCAATCACGAAAACCCGTTCCCGCTTCTGTGGAACGCCATACTCGACCGCCTTGAGCAATTCGGCATGAACGACATATCCAAGACGTTCCATGTCCCTGACTGCCGCTCGCAGATATTCCTTGTTGCGATACAGGAGGCCCCGGACATTCTCGATCACTGCAATCTTGGGTCGCATTCGCTTCATCGCGTCCAAGAAGATCGGAAAGCCGTCACGCCTGTCCTTCTTGCCGCGCTGGTATCCAAACTGGCTGAACGGCTGGCATGGCGGGCCACCGATCAGCACGTCGATTCCTTCGCGATCTTCCGGCAGTCCGGGCTTGAGCATGGCTTCATGGCATACGCCGTGCAGGTTCCGATTGTGGGTTTCGACGGCAACCGGACTCATTTCGTAGCCAACCGACCGAAAGCCGCAAGCCTCGAAAGAAAGGGACAGGCCCCCGCACCCCGCAAACAAGTCGATTATCTCCGGCGCGTCCTCAGACAGGTCGGGCGGCGGCAATTCACGATGTAGCCATTCATGCCATGCCTCATGGCAAAGGGGCTTATATACTTGCCTAACCATTGGGTCTAGTCAAATCGCTTCCGATTTCCGTAGAGATGGCGCAGGTCGTCATACTTGACGCGAAACTTGGTTCCGTGATTTCGCAGACCGCGCCCATTGTTCGTTCGGGCATCGAAGTCAATGGCAATGATCCCGCGCTGGACAGCTTCAATGAACATCGTGATCTTTGGTTCCCAATACAGGTGCGCAAGATCATAACGTACATGGTCGCCTTTCCTGCGGCCTTTCACGACAATCAGCCGACGAAACTTGGAAGCAAAGGCGTTGATCAGTTTGTCATGCGTCCAGTATGGCCACACCATGTCGGCAACGTCGGGATGCCGGACGGTGATTCTGCCGCTCTCGTTGGCTACGTAGAATCCTATGCTCGAATTACCTTGATGAATGGTGTGCCGAAAACTGGTCCGTCCCTTGCTGTCAGGCCAGCCAAACTCTCGCACCATGTGATGCATGTGGCCCTTCGGCTCGCCTTCCAGATGGAACAGCGTCAGCAAGGAGTTCTGAGAATGAAACTTGATTTCCCATCGTCCGGCGTCTGGAGTGTCCAGGTTCCCGCCATCCACCCCCAGCAGCTCTTCGAGAATCTTGCCAGGCGCACCTGTTCCGCCATAACCGGGGAAGTCTGGAATGTTCAGCCATCCCCGCTTTAGGACACGGCGGAGACGCTCGTGCAATTCTGCGTCTGTCATGGCAATCACAGTGCACGACCCAACACACGGCCTATGCGCTTGTTTGCCATCGCAATATAGGCGGGAGACTTTTCTATGCCGATCCAATCAATGCCAGCATTCTCGGCCGCAATTGCCGTTGTGCCGGATCCCATGAACGGGTCCAACACAGGGCCGCCGCCGACAGAATCAATGCATCGCGCGGCGAGTTCGACGGGGAATGGGGCGGGGTGCGGATTGTTGCTTTCCTGATTGATGCGCCATACGCATCCAAGCGCATTCGCCTTGGGTGCGAGTTTGAAGTCAGGCTTCGCAATCAGGTAGATGACCTCATAGTTCGGGAGAAAATAGCCGGGATTGAAGTTGATTCCTCCAGCCCGCTCCCAGATCAAAATTTGCCGGACTGGAAAGCCGTCAACTATGTCCGAACGGTCCTGCAAGAGACCACGCTGAACCCGCCACTTGTGATTGTAGAAAATGGCTCCGTCAGGTCGGAGAAGGCGCACCATTTCCTGCAGGCAATCGCGTTGCCATTGCACGTATTCATCATGCGGCATGCAGTCGTCATGGTCGGAATAGCCGCCTTGCAATGCGGCTTTCGGCCACTTGCCGCCGTTGCCGTTCTTGAGGCCGTTGCCGCTGCTGTTCTTGATGTTGTAAGGCGGGGACGTGACTACCAGACGAATCAATCCATCCGGCATTTCCCGCATCTTTTCGAGACAGTCACCTTCGTGAATTACGCCTCTGCGCTTCTTCCCGGGCTGTCGGGCTGTCGGGCTGTCGGGCTGTCCCTTTTCTAGCTTAACATCCGTGTCAACCTCTTTCGGGAACAATGATCTGGCTAGGGCAACCGGATCATTGACCACCGGGGGAATCATGGCCTTTCTAGTCATTTTTCCGACCCTGCAACAAGGTCGCTATACATCAGCCGCTTGCCGATCATTCCGGCAACGATGTCCTGCATCTGTTTGATGGTGTCAGCGTTTCGGATGTTGTGCCGTCCGGCAAACTCGTTGACGTAGCGGTGCAGGTGCTGCGGGCTCATGTGATGAAAAGTGCCCTGATACCCGCGCTTGAGCATGGCCCAAAACGACTCGATTCCGTTTGTGTGCGCTTGTTCCCGCACGTATTCGGAAACCGAGTGATTGACGCTTTCGTGGTCGTAAAACGGCTTGAGCGCGTTGTAGGCTTTCGCCTCGTCAGTGTAGACCTTCGCGCCGTCCTTCGTCTGCGAAGCCACAAAGCCCGCAACATGCGGCGCGTCTGTTGCGGGGACAACCTTGGCCCGGACCTTGCCGGTGTCGCGATCCTTGACGCCTACCACGGCTTCTTTCCCGACAGGCCCGCGTCCTGAATCCTTCATTTCCTTCCGCTTTGACAGACTCATGTTTTTTCGCTTCCCGCCGATGTAGGTTTCGTCCGCTTCCACTGGGCCGACGAACAATCCTTCTTCGCTGCCGAAGGCTTCTCGCAGGCGATGCGCCATGAACCAAGCCGACTTTTGCGTGATCTTCAAGTCGCGGTGCAATTTCATGCTGCTGACGCCTTTCAGGCTCGTTGCGTTCAAGTAGATCGCGATTGCCCACTTGCGCAGGGGAATGCGCGAATGTTCCATGACGGAACCTTGGCGGACCGAGAAGAACGCCCGGCAGTCTCGGCAACGGAACGGCATGGGCTTGCGGTTCTCCTTGCGCATGGTGTTGAAGCTGCCGCAATGCGGGCAGGTGCGTTTCTTCTCATCCGGCCAACGCACGTCCTCGAACCACCTTGCGGCGGTTTCCTCGTCTGGGAACATATCGAAAAGCTCGATGAGGCTGATGCCTTCGCGATGCGATTTTCCCGGCGCTTTCTGCATTGCGATTCTCCCTTCACGAATCACTCTAGCCAACTACGCATGGTTAGGCAAGTATATAATTCCCGTCGGAAAGCGGTTGACCTACAAGGCACTCAAGGACGACAATGGACTCCCAAGCGGAGCGAGGTCGTAGACGTCACCCCACGTTCCACCCCACGTTTTTCCTCATCCATTCGGTATCCATAAGCGGATTCGAGCTTCCCTTTCGCTCTATGGTACTTGGAGCGTTCGGCGGATCTTTCAGGTCGGTTATCTCGCGCTGGATCATGCTTGCCATGTAAGCGCCAAGCTCCTCCGCCATGGCGCGCGTCGGCTTTCCCTTGCCCGCAGCGTGCCTGCGGATGATCGCCTTCGCGCCGTCCTCGGCGCGCTTTATGGCGCGGCGCATGAAGGGACGCTCCGGGACGCCGGCCCGATTTCCGAATTCGTTCCAAGCGGCGACGGTGGCGACGAAGTGCGGCGTCTGCTTCTGTCCGCCGTTCTTTCCGGTGCGGACGGTCGGGTAGCGTGCGGACTTGAAGAATCCCGCGTCGACGTGCTCGACGCTTGCTTTCTGGCGCATCTCGCGGATGTGCGCTCGCAATCGGTGACCGCCCGTGGTTGTCATTTTCCTCGCCTCGCCTTGCGCTGCCACGCCCTGCCGAGCCGCGCCAGACCTTACCCCGCCAAGCCGTTCCGCGCCATGCCGGGCGTGGACATCCTACGCCACCACCATTCCCATCGCAACTCGCGGGATCCGGCTTTCCAACGTCAAGAATCGCCGCCCGTAGCTGCTGTTCGAGAACCGCGCCTTCCGGTCGCCCTGCTTCGCCATCGTCGCGTAGGTTCCCTTCATCGGGCCGACGGTTTCGTCCATGGTCTCGCCGCGGGCGGTGCGCCTTGCCGCGCGCTCGGATTCCTCCCACAGGAGATGTCCGACCACCATGATGGTGGCGAGGGGTTCGACGGTGTGGATCAGCTTGGCCTCGGTGAGGGCCTTGTTCACGTCCGCGTCGGACACGGAGGCGAATTCGGGAAGCCACTCGCGAACGGCGGAAAGGTCGGCTGAAAGGGCGTCGGTCATGTCCGGCTCCTGCTGTGAGCGGCATTGAAAGCGAGAACGATGCGCTCCTCGTCAGACATGTTGGCCTGAAACATCCGTGCATCATCCAGTTCGGCGCAATGACCATTCGTCCGACAATCGGAGCAACGTCATTATTTCCCCAATCAAAAATTTGACCTTGTTCATCATTTCTAAAACTAGGTTGTGACGCTAACGCAGCGGCGCGTGGATCAAGAAACACTAATTTCCCGCTATTTTTAGGAGCCTGCAAATAATATGTTCCTACTCGTGAATGAGTGTTTGGATGAATATGTGGATAATTTTCACCAAATTTAGGAAGTGCTATGGCCCAAAGACAAGTGACAATTGGATTTTTAACAAAACCGAAATAGTTCCCGCATGAAACAACTGCTCGTTTGCGAACGCCTTGAATCTGGCAAATTCCTCCATTTCCTCAAGCCGCTCGGTGCTGTGCCATGAATCCACCCGCGACGAGTTTGTCTTGTAATCGCCTTTGTCGGTTTTCCTCAGATTCGTGATTTTGGCCAGAAGGTCGGCGTTCATTTCGTCGATGTCATCACCAGTAAAATCAAAAATGACGTAACCAGATGAAAAAATGTTTTTTGCCCGTATAGATATTTTCATCACACTATCTCCCTCAGCGAGGTTTTCTCGGCAGACTCCTTGTCACTGGCCGCAGTATGTCCCTGATCTCAATTGTTCGCGCCTTGAACGCGGCAAAGCGTCTGGCTGCCTCTTCCGACGGCGTCCAGATCGGGACGATGCCGCTCGCCTCGTGAGTCAGAATACGTTTGATTGCCACGAGCGGATTCCTGCCCGTGTCATGCCGCCGTATCGCGTTGTAGATGCTGGCCAGCCGGCCCCATCCCTCGAACTCGAACTTCGTGAAGTCGTGCGCACGCTTGCCTTGGAGCATCGCCACCAGTCCCATCTCGCTCGCGGTCGTATAGCCAATCTCGTCGGCGGTCATGAGTGCGGCGTAGCCGCTGGCGCTCTTTGGCATGATGCGCGCAAACCCGAACTCTATTTTCGCCGTCCGGACGTCCTCGTCGGAGGTGATCGGGTGAGGCTTGAGAATCCACGTATCGTCCATCGCGAAGGCGCGCAGCACGTTGTCGGTGTTGGTCAGCCAGTGAAGGTTGTTTGCGGGCGGGAAAAACACCTTGCGGCCGGTGGCGTCGCAAGGCGAAAGGTCGGCCCATTTGTCCGCCATCCTCGCGCTCAGGCGTTCTAGGACGCTTTCATCGTGGATGAATGGCACATCCGCCGCTTCCGCTTCCATCGCGATCCGGTAGTTTACCTCGGCTGACTGCGTGAACGCCATGAAGCAGCACAGGCTCTCGGTGTAGCACCACTCGTCAAAGCCTGGCCCCTGCGTGCTCGTCACGTCGTAGGTCGGAACGTCCGGCGCCATAACGTCCCTGAAGACCTCTTCGAGGCGTCCGAAATCGCCAAGCGCGTTCCGACCGTCGTTAGGCAGACCGAGATCCTTGCGCACATCAGCCGCCCGCGCCTTCTCGAATATCCCCGTCATACCGCATCCGTTGTGTAGGTAGTGCTGTACTGGGTCCGTCGCGACGTTCCGCGTCCGGTCTCGTGCCGGGTCAATCGCTTCTCGCCCGTCAATGTAATCGTGTCCGTCACACGTCCAGTCTGAATGACCGTATCAACGTCCGTGCTGAACATCGAGTCGTATCTGGTTTCGAATGCGGTGCCATAAGATGTTTCCCTCGAATACGTATACGATGTCGACCTTGAGGTCGAGAAGGTCGTTGTCCGGGAGGTCGACCGACTTGATGCTGGAGTTATTATTGTCTGCACAGTGGAAGTGAAACTAGTAGAATATGAAGTTACCCGAGATCTTCTATCTTCTTCCCGTTCTTGATCACTTTCATCAGGATCATGTGGATACCAATATGTTGTGTAAGATGTTGTCCTCGTCCCCGAGACAGTAGTGCTCCTCTCGTCCACTCACGGCAGCAATTGGTGTGGAAAAATGTGTTGTACCACTTGTAGAAAAACTGGTCGATGTTGATTCGCTTACAGTTGTCGAATGGCTCGTTGTCCTTGTGCCTGACCGCATCGTCGGCTGGCTCGTGATCCGCTGCGTCACATGGTCCGTGTCAACCAGCGTCACAACATCCGTCACGCGCTCCTCGCCCGTGCCAGTCAGGTATTCGGTGTCAAACCGCGTCTCGAACCGCGTCTCGTGCGCGGTGGACCGCATCGTGACACGCCGCCCCGCGAAAAGCGCCCACCACCATTCGGCCTCCGTCCTGTGTGACAGGCTCATGTGCTCTTCCAGAGCGGCGCGACGTATATGACGCCGTTAACACGCCGGATCGTCATCATCGTCTCCGCGTTCGCAGCCTGCGCGGCCTGGTCCGCCGTGTTTGCAAACCATTTCAGGTTCGTGACAAACGTCAGAAGCCTGCCGCCTGTCGCATCCTGCTGGAGCAGCGCCGTGTAGACGCCGCCGTCCAGACCGCCGGAAATTGAAAGATTCATCGGGCCTGTCATTTCAACCAGGATGTTCGGGTTCTGCGACAAGTTCCACGTGAAATTCACCTGATACGGCAACGTCGAAAACGCCCGCGGCCTGTCGACGTAGGCCGTGGTCGCGATTTTTGTCGAGTTGTCCTGCCGCCCTTGCGTCGGTGCGGTCGGGCTTCCCGTCAGCGCCGGGCTTGCCAGCGGCGCCAGATGAGCAAGGCCTGCAGGCGTCACCGCGCGCCGCGCATCGGACGCCGCTTGCGCCTCGGTTGGCGTGGCAAGCTCCACGACGCCTCGCCGCGATGTCGTCGCCCTGAACACCTCGCCATTGCGCAGTGCCGCGAGAACGCCCGCAGGCGTTACAGCCCTTTGCGCGTCCGTCCCCTCCTGCGCTTCGGTGACAGTGGCGACTTCTATCACGCCTCGCCGCGTCGTGGACGCGTTTGGGACGTCCAGCGACGGATAGGCTGGCAGATCCCGCGCCCGGATGTAGCCGTCGCCCGACCTGCCACTTATCTCCGAGACAGTCGCCCGCTTGACGAGGCCGAACTGCCCCGTCGTCGCACGCCACCGAGCGTTCGGCGACGCCTTGAACAGCGCTTGCAGAAATCGCTGCGGCGTCACGATCAGCGTCGCGCTCGACCCCGCCTCGATTTGCGCCGCCGTCGCGAATTCAAGAACCTCGGCCGGCAGCAACGGACGCCAATGCGTTTGGTTCGTGTCTGTCGTCGGATCCTGCGTCTCCCCGCCAGCCTGGACGCTCCGGTAGAGCAGGCGGTCGCTGCCGAAGACAATGCTCGGATGCTGGTAGCCCGGTTCGACGCTCGCGTTCCATTCGAGGATGCCGTGCGCCTCCACGTCCTTCGCGAACGCGGTGATCTCGTTCCATATTCCGTTGTGGGTCTGGAGCGCCGGAAACCTGTCGACGGAGAACGCTTGAGGCCAGCCCTCGGAACGCGTCAGGCCCTGCGCTTCAGGCGTCTGGGTCAAGTCCGAAAGCTCCGCCCATTCCCGGATTCTCAGACCCGATTCGTTGCGTGCCATCACGTCATCCTCTCAATTTCCATTGGCCGTCCCGCAGGCCGCGGGATCAAGGCTTCAAAACTTTCTCCCGCCACGACTCCATAAAGCACGTCATCTGACGTCCTGACAACTACCTTGATCGGATCCGTTCTCTCATCGAGATAACCGTAGCCGAAAACGATGTGGATGACCGCTTCGATGGTCTGCCTGTCCGCGCCGCCCCGAAGCCGTCTTGCCCTGCCTTTGAGAAGAATTCTGTACGTCGTGTCGCCGACAGGTTCGACCTGTTCGATTCCTGATTCCAAGGTCCAGTAGGGCGCTTGGTTGAACGGGCGTCCGCCTTGGCTTCGCGTTCCTTCGAAGCCGAGGTAACGCGCGTCGCCAGACGCCACGAACGGCCTGTCGTAGCCGATGCGTTGGCCGAGCCAGTCCAGCAGGACGCCTTCGCTTTCGTCGGGATTCATGGCGCGTTCGATGATGCGCAGCGGGTCGGCGATGCGCGCGTCGACCACGCCAATGATCTCGCGGACAAGAGATTGCAGGCGCGTTGATGCGTCGTATTGAGGCAGAAGGAGAGCGAGGCGTTCGGGCAGGTCCAGGACGGGTGCGAACGGGTCTGCCTGCGGGTTGAACGGATTGGCCAGATCCTCATCGATGTCCTCGTTGATGCGGACTCTGTCGAAGATGGTTTCGGTCAGATGAAAGCCAATGCCGACGGTCGTTTCCGCGACGCCGACCTTGTCGGCAAGATCGACGAAGTATCCGATGCCCGCCCCTTCGGCGAGGACGATGCCGTCGCTGATCGCGATGCGGTGATGCTGCGCGGTGGTGGCCGCGTCGGCGATCCCAATTTTGTCGCCAGCCGGAACGTTGTAGCTGATGCGTGACGTCTCCGCGATCCCGACGGCGTCGGAGACCCTGATGTCGTGGTGAAGCGCGACGGCGAACGCGTCCGCCGCGCCCGCATCGTCCGCGAGGCGCACGACGTATTCCGCCTCGACCTGCGCTGTGTCCGCGATGCCCGCCGTGTCCTTGACGGGTATGACGACGAGAACTTCCGTCGGCTCGTCCGCGATCCCGACTGCGTCGGAGATCCTGATGTCGTGGTGGAGCGCGACGGCGAACGCGTCCGCGACGCCCGCCTCGTCGCCCGCCGTCCGGTCCTCGTAGTCGGCGACGATGCCGACCGAATCCGCGATCACGGCGCCGTCGCCGGGCGTGTCCACGTATTCCGCCTCGACCTGCGCCGCGTCCGCGATCCCAACCTCGTCGCCCACGCGAGCGGTGATGCCTATCGAAAAGATCGCCTTGGTCGATGCCTGCGCCGTCGCGTCAAAGCCGTCGTACGCAGACAGGAACGCCGATATCGCGTCCTGCTGCGCCGTCGGCGCGTCCCAGACGTACGGCTCCGTCGCGTCCCTGCTCCCGGAGGACGGGTTGTCCGGCCCTGCAATAGACACGAACGTGCCGCCTGCGGCGAGCGTCAAGGCTCGCGACGCCCGCTCCCACGCCTCCACGAGGTCCGGCCCTGAGGTCGTCAACTGGATCTCGATTGTCTCGTTGGTCGAGTCCAACGCGCGCTGGTTGACAATTTCCAGCCTGACAAGGTTCGCGGCGCCACCGCCTTCCACGGTGTCGGTGTCGAACGGGACGGGGGAGATGTCGTTCGGCCCGTCGTTGCCGATGATGGCGGTTACCCACACCATCTGGAACACCTGCCCGCTTACGCGGACGACGGTTACGGGTGCCTGGATCAGGAGCGAGTCGCCGTCGGGCAACGTCGGCGTCGTAAATGCGGCTGCGCCCGCGTCCGCGACGCCGACTTCATCGGAGACGGCCACGGCGTGGTGCAATGCGACAGAGGCCGCGTCGGAGACGCCTACCGCGTCTGCTACATCGATGTTTTCAAGCAGATTCGTGACGGTCTGGTTCAGAAACGCCGGAACAAAATTCCCGTCCGAGTCCTGAAGCCGCGAATCCGTCCCCGAAGGCGGACTGTAACTAATCGTAACGGTCTGGCCCGCCGTTATGCTGCCATCCAGCGTGAGCGTCAGCACCGACCCGTTAAACGCGCGACTGTCGGCGGCTGAGGAAACGTTCACTTTCGTCCCGTCGGCACGAACCGTGAATCGCCCCCGTCCGGGAACGTGATCAGGATCCAGAACATCGGTGAATGTCAGTGCTACCTGTGAGCCGTCCGCGCTAACGGTCGCGCTCTCGAACTCCGGATCGATGAACGGATTATCGCCCGCACCGTCCCACAGCGTCATTGTCGCCGCGTAGGCGACGGACTGGTCTCCCTCCGCAACCGCAGTGATGAACGCGTCAAAAGCCGCTTGGCCGTCCGCGCCTATGTCCCAGAGGTAAGGCTCGCCAAGGTCGGCGGTGAACGTCGCGTCGTGCAAATCCCACGTCTCGCCCCGCGACTCCACGCGGATGTGAGGATCCTGCTCGAATGTCGTCGAAAGATCGTGCGAACCGCCGCCTATGCCACCGCTCGTGCTGCCCGTGATGTGCAGGATCAAGCGGTGGATTCCGGGCGACGTGTCGAAGCGCACGCTCGACAGGTAGTCGGGCGTGCTGCTGTCATGCTGGAGCGCGGCCGGAATTTGCGGACGGCTGGCGCCAGGCGGTTGCCACTGTATCCGGTCAAGGCGGGCATCGGTGAAAACCCGCCCGAACCACGCGGCATCCAGCGTTACTGTCCAATGTGCCATGCGACCTCACATGGCGGGCATCCCGCCTATTGCTGGCTCAGCGTCAGCGTGTAGGTCACCGTCATGCTGTCAAGCGCAGCCTTTGTCCGCGCCGTGTCCAGCACCGCACGCGCCAGCATCGTCCCGCGATTGCCCGCGTTGAAAACGCCAACCTCCGCCACCGTGCCAGTCCCCGTGCCTGCCACGAACTCCGCCGTCATCGTCGCGACCTGCGTATCGTCCGTGTGCGCATAGGTTCCAGCCACGCGAGCAAGTTGCGTTCCGAGCGATGTGTCCGCAGCACTCGCCGCCGTGCTGCCGGACCCGATTCCGACATGGCTCATGACTGAAGGTCGCGATGACGACGCGAACGCCGCGTCCAAAAGGAAATCGAAACCGTTTGTCACGATGAGGTTGTCCATCTCTTCCTGCCATTTGACCTTGCCGTCCTTGTCACGGCACGTGATCGAGAAGCGGCCTTTCGGCGTCATCCTGTCTTCCATTGCTTGTTCCTTTCCTGTTCAGGTGGTCAGTGAAATCGATATGTCTTCCGATGCCAACGTGTATTTCTGGTCGAGGTTTGGCGTGCCGAGCGTTTCCGTCGATACGGCAGCCGTGGCCGTGGCCTGCGTGCCCGACGATGGCGCGGCGATGGTGACTGCAGGCAGGTCGCTCGCATCCAAGGAGCCGTTGCCTCTGTCCGTGACGTCAATTCGCGTCACCGCGCCGCCGTCGATGACGGCGACCGCGGTCGCGCCCGAATCGCCGGCTATCGTCACGTTCGGCGCTTCGGCATATCCAGATCCGCCCGCCGTGACGGTCACGGAGGCAAGGAGGCCAGGCTTGCGTGTCACGCTTACGCTGGTGAGCGTGTGATTCGGAACGGCGTTCAAAGGAGTACGGATTCGCTCGATGTCAATGCTTTCGCCTATGGCGACGCCCGTCTGGTCGAATATGCCGGGGCCGGGCACAGGCCATTCTCCGACAAACCATTGAATCATGTTTTGACGCATCGTCGCCAATCCATTGCTCTGGAATCCAGCATCTGCGCGCGTCGTTACGGACACCCTGACCGGAACAAGGTCGACTCTACGGAACATGATTTCCACTTCGAATCCCTGCGCATGGCGCCATGTCGCCATGCGGTTGCCGACGGTCGGGCTGCCCGCCGGCTTTGAAAGCGCGATGCCGCGCGCGATGTCCGCGTCCGCACCGCCGTCGACGATGACCACGATTGCGCCGGCGCCTATCTGAATTCCTTGGACCGTCACCGCTGCGCTTGTGTCGTTGTCCCGGACCAATGCGTCAGTGACGCCATCGATCCGCAGGACGTTTGCCAGGACCGCCTCGACGGAATCTCGCGCTTGTCCCGAAACCTCGCGTGGATACCTTCGCTTGTACTCGGCATCCGTCTCGACGTTGCGTCCCAAGCGCGCGGCGTCTTGGTTTGTCACTGACGTCCATCCAGCGCGTGCGTCAACAATTTTCGTCAGCGTGCCGGCATCAGCACGGACCTCTCCGATATCGACGGCGCGCATCAAGACGCTTGCTGTGCCGGAACCGCCTATGATGGTTCTGGCATCGGTCGCGAAAAGCGCGTTTTGAATCGTCCGGACGCGAGCGCCGCGCGGTATGATGGTCCCTTCCGTTCCCGTCAAGACAGCGGTCACGGTCGATCTTTCGCCGTCGATCTTCTGGTGCGACAGCAACGTGCCCCAATCAGTGATCTGGCGTCCACGCAACGTGCCAAGATTCTGGCCGTTGGCGACGTGGATCGCAAGCTCCTCGACCTCTGTCAGGATGATCGCAAGCTCTCCTATGATCTGGCCCTGCGGCGTCTCCGGCGCGAGGTTGAGCGTCGGGCCAAGCGCGTTTCTGAACGCGGTTTCAAGCTGCGTGACGAATCCTGACAGTCCGTCTGTCTGGATTCCGGTGTCGGTGATCTCCGCCATCAGGCTATGGTCTCCGAAAGCACGATATCGCCGTCTCTCGTCTGGACGCGGGCGTAGTAGGACATCCGCCGCGTGATCGGTTCGATTTCAGCATGCACTTCCGTGACGCCGGTTACCTCGTCGATGCTCCTTATCGCGTCGCTGACGACGGCGGCGGCGAGTCCGACAGATACGGGATTCTGGAATATCTGCGTCCTGTAGCCGACGCCGGCGTTGATTCCAAGGAACCACTGGCCCACCCAGAACCGCAGGCGCTCTATGACGCGTTGGCGGACATCCTCCAAGCCGGAGACCAGCGCTATGTCGCCGCTGTCGGACACGTAGATGTCCTGATCCGCGAGGTCTTGGGAGTCGGACGGAAAGGCGGATATCGTGACTGCCATGGGCGGACGATAAAGCAAGATGGCCGCGAAAGCAAACGCCGGGCACCCCAGAAATACAGGCGCGCCTGACGCCCTGCTGCCCGCAAGGCACACCCCCCCTCCGCAAAATTGCCTTGATGCGCCTGTACGGGCTTCTCCGTGGCGCTGTGGCCTAACTCAGGACGACGTGGCTGCTTCCGGTCGCCGCGTGCCCGCACGTAGCCGCGTCTCCGGCCACCGTGACATGTTTCCCGTTCAGCGTGACGTGCGAACTCGCCGTCGTGACCGCCGTTATGTGCGGCGCCTGAAGCGGGATCGGCGGGGTGTGCGGTGCGACGGCATCACCTTCGACGACGACGGCCCCGCCCCAGATCGCGTATCCAGACGGCGATATGGCCCCAATGCAAGCGTCACCTGATATCGAGACCGCAGGCATCAGGGGAACTCCGCCGTGCCTGCACTTGAAACTATGGTCGTATTGCTTGACTCAATATGCACAGTATCAGCTTCAATGCGGACGCTCCCGGGCTTCACTTGGATGTTCGTCGCCCCATCATACGTCGTGAGGCACATTGCGCCTTCATCCGGCACGTCAAAATCCTGCGGGAACCCGAAATCGAACGGCAGGAACACCGCGTCCGACGTGTCGAAGAAACGCGCCTTGTCAGGCGTCGCTATATCTCCGGTCGACTTGAACACCGTCATCCCGCGCTCGCTGAAGAACAGCATTCCGCGGTCGCCCGCCTCAAGCGGGAACCATAGCGTCCCGATCTTGCACGCGGGAAACATCACCGGCACGTTCACGCACAGCGCCCGCTCCATCGTATCGCCGTCCTCGCCTGGCTCGTCGCCCGCAAGCACAAGGTACAGGCCGGGACGGACACTCGCCCGGCGCGTTGTCGCGTCAAATTCATGGATGATTCCGGGCAAGCAGGTGTGCAGATTCTGCATCGACCACTGCCGAAGGATATGCCCCATCGCGGTGCTGAAGTTCCGGTAGTCTATGTCGCGGTTCAGCGTCACGCCAACGCCTTTCCCTCGATTCGCGTCTGGTATTCTCCCTCCCTGTTGTCGCCGGAATGCTCGACCTTTGAAGCCTTCCACGTCGTGGTGGTGACTTCGTCGCCAACAAGCCGGGACTCGATCTTGAACCTTGCGTCAAGCCGGATGCGCGGGTCAAGCATCGTGATGACCCTTATCCCGTCGTCTGTGACCGTGGGCGAGCGGATCATCCCCGTGCCTTCGGATATCATGAAACTTCCCGCGCTGTCGTCCGTGCTGGCCATTGGTTTCGTGACATGCACGACGCCGTTTTCCTCGTACCATTCCAAGCCAAGCGGCTTGAGACGTTCCTGAAGCATCAAACCAGTCTCGCCGTTGTACTGAAAATCGACGATCTCCGCGTCTTCAGGGATCAGCGACAGGTTGCCAGCCTCAAGACCCATTGTTTCAATCCCGTCGCGCACGATGGTGCTGACGGGCACCGTACCTTGATAGGTGCGAATGAAGACGCTATTGCTATCGAGATTCCCGCCCGCTCGCGACGTTTTCCCGCCGACGTGGACGCGGACGACCCTGTCTAGATCAGTTCGCAGGCGCTCTACGCGGCGAACGCTGCCGTCGAACACGGTCTGAAGAGTCCCGTCCGCGTAACCTGCCTCAAGCAGTGCCCGGACGGCCCGCTCGTGGATCCGTCTCTCTGTATCCGCGGCGATGTTAAACAGGTCTATGGTTCCCGCCGCAGGCGTGCTCGTGCTTTCCTTGCTGACGCGGAACCTGACCAGCAGGTCTTCAATGGCAACCGCTCCTCCGGCGTTTCCTATTGTCGCGCGCACGCGGCGCAGATACCGACGCTGGGTCATGCGCTCGCCGGCATTGGCATCAGTCGCAAAGGATCGCTTCTTTGGCTCCAGTCTTTTTCCGACAGAAGGCGGACTTCGAATTCGTACAAGGCCAGATTCTGAAGATTCATTACCGTCCATGATTCCGTCGCCAATGTTGCGCCGGTCATGTCCACCCATCCTAAAAAATTACCGGGCAAAATCCTGAAACGGTATTGCCACGCCAAGAACGAAGAGCCTAGCGATTCGCCTGCGCTGAACATCAAGGTCACTTGGCCATTCCCCGGCTCGCCAGTGAAGCTGCTCGGCTTGTCAAAACTCTGTCGAATATCTTCAGTGACAGGCAGGTCGGCTCGCTCCGCCGCAGTCAGGTAGATCAGGTTATGGGTGGCCGTCCATGCGTTCCTGCCCGGTTCGCCTATGCCTTCGATGAAAAACGCCCCCTCAAAAGTTGTCAAAACGTCGTCCAACGGCCTGCCTTTCTCCACGAGTCGGACGCCGTTGATGATGTTTGTGCCGTCGAGGAACGACGCAGACAGATACCACGCGCGATCAAAAGGCTGCCACCACAAGGTAAGGCGCACTGATTGCGCGCCAAGGCTTGTCCGGAACGTCTGCCGTGCGTCGTCGGTGAGCGGAACGACCTGAGCCATCAGATGCGGAGCCCTGCGCTTGCATTTCGCCTCGGAGCGGAATTCACGTCTCCCCTGTCGACTTGCCCGGATCGTCCCGCCGCGGGGCCTTGCGGGTCCACGTCGCTTTCGGCGAACATCGCGTCTGATGTCGTTGCTACCAGGATCTCCTTGAGTTCCACCGTGAACCGGAGCGATCTTCCGGTCAGAACGTCTACAGGCGCCTCGACCTTCGAGAAGATCATGTTGCGGTAGACGTGGAGGGCGGTGACGGCGTCGACAAGCGTCTTGTCCTCCATGAGCGCAATGATCTCGCCCCACGCCACAGACGCGCGGTCAGGCCCAAATGACAGGCCAGGCGCTGCGATGATGTCGGATACGCCTCCCTCCAACTTTAGCTTGTTCGGCTTTCTGACGACGTTGTCCGTGATGGTAGCGCCGCTTTCTACCGGGTTATCCGTCGACGCGAGGCTAAGCACGTGGTTTTCGCGGGGATATCCGTCGACGACGCCGGCGAGGATGGGGATGCTTGTGCGCTGCTGGACGTAGATCGCGAAATTCGGGATGAGGACTGGCATCAGCGCGCGTATCCTGCGTCGTGATCTTCGGCGGCGTTGCGGTATTGATCGCTGATTGCGCCTTGGACGCCTGCAGCAATGACGTCAGGGTCTCCAGAGGGAACGTTCACGTTCAGCGTTTCGACCTGAACGTTGGTGGTGGTGGTGCGGTTTATTGGTGCGCGCGAGCCCGGCCGTGAAGGCGCGGCAAGCGACGCGCGCGCGGACGCTTCCTGTTCCGCAAGCCTCTCATCGAGCGTCATCGGCCGTGCGCGGGCTCCCGCCACAGCAAGTTCGGGACCGGACGGCTCATCGCTGCCGAGCCCTGGAATCCACTCCCGCGCCCATTCAGGCACGAAACCGAGCCAGTCGATTCCGGTGAACGCCTCCGTGACGATGCCAAGCAGCAAGTCTCCGATCCCTCTGAAGATCGCGCCTATGCCGCGCAAAAGGGACAATCCGATGTCAAGGCCCAACTCAGACCAGTTGATCTGTCCCGTCTCATCGGCCATGGAGTCGCGGAGTCCCGCGATCAGGCCCGCGATCTTGAAGGGCAGCATGACTGCCGCCTTGATCGCCTTGCCTATCATCCGTCCGACGCTATTCCAGTCGATCTTTCCGACGCCTTCCGTGAACGCGTCAAGAAGGCCGGGGATGCTGCGGAATATGGCCACTGCCGACAGCATGATCAGCGATCCTATCAGTCTGCCGACGGATGCCAGGTCGACGGCCATGAACGCGTCGATGAACGCGTAGCCGAGTCCTGTCACGAATCGTATCGAACTGATCAAAACCGTCATGATCAGGTCGCCTATCTCGTTGGCGTAGGTGGCGTAGTCAACGTCCATCAGCTTGTCGACGACCATCTGGCCGAGGGAGGTCATGAGCGTGAGCGCGGCAGGAATGGCATCTCCCAGCGCCGCGCCTACGCTCGTTCCGATCAACGTGAAATCGACGCCCATGAGGCTGTCGACGACCATCTGGCCGAGGGAGGTCATGAGCGTGAGCGCGGCAGGAATGGCATCTCCCAGCGCCGCGCCTACGCTCGTTCCGATCAACGTGAAATCGACGCCCATGAGGCTGTCGACGACCATCTGGCCGAGGGAGGTCATGAGCGTGAGCGCGGCAGGAATGGCATCTCCCAGCGCCGCGCCTACGCTCGTTCCGATCAACGTGAAATCGACGCCCATGAGGCTGTCGACGACCATCTGGCCGAGGGAGGTCATGAGCGTGAGCGCGGCAGGGATCGCGTTGCCGATGTCCGTTCCGATTCCTGTGCCGATGGCACTGAAGTCGAAGTCGCCCGTCAGCGCGGCGACGGTTGTCGCCCATGCATCCGTGACCCATTGGAACAAGCCTTGGACGGGCTGGCTGAGCCAAGCGAACACGTCCTGCCCTTCCTGCGGCCCGGACATCCATGCGACCGCCGCGTCCCATGCCGTCGTCACCCAATCGAACATGCCCTCGACGGGCATCGCTGCCTTGGCCCACAAGCCCTCAAAGAAGGCAGCCGTCTCCGGAAATGCCTCCTTGATCCCCTGCCAAACGTCCTCGAAGAACTCGACTACGCCATCCCAATGCTTCCAGACCATGTAGGCTGCGCCGGCAATGATCGCTGCAGCCAGGCCGAACGGGCCGGTGACGGCGAGCGCCAGCCATCGCAGCGTTTTGAGCATGGGCACCAACCCGCCGAGCGCGACAGACATGAACTTCATGGCGACTCCTGCGCCGATAAGCGCCGGTCCCATCGTCAGAACTGTGGCGACCGCTGTCAGGACGACCGGATCAAGTTCCGTGAACCACGCCGCCAAATCCCTTACCTTGTCTGCCGCATTCTCAAGCGCCTTGGTGAGTCCTGCATCGCCTATGGCGAGGATCGCGCCTTCGACTGCCGATTGCATTTCCTTGACCGCGCCAGGCAAACCCTGCATCTGCGTGTCCGCCATCCGCTTGGCCTCGCCTTCGGCGTTCTCAAGCGCTTCCGTCAACTCGTCCACACGTCCCGTATTGCCGGTCAGGATCAGCGCGACGTTCGCGCTTTCCGCGCCGAACAGACGCGTCGCTTGCTCTGCGGTCATGTTCTTGTCAGCGAGAAGCTGGATAAGCTCGGCCAATTTGCCTTGATTCAGAAGGTCGGTGACTTCATCGACACTTATGCCCATTCCCTTGAGCGTGTCTTTGACGTCCTTCGTCGGTTTGAGGAGCCGTACCATCATGTTCCGAACGCCGACACCGGCGGTGCTCGCGCGCAAGCCGTTGTCCTGAAGGGTCGCGAGCATGGCAGCCACTGACTCAAGCGGGACGCCGAGGTTGTTGGCCATTGGCGCCGCCTCACGGAACGCCATGCCCATCTGCGAGACGTCCGTCTTGGCGCTCGCTGCCGCCTTTGCAAGCACGTCGGCAACTCGTCCGGACTCTTCCGCAGGAAGGTTGAACGCGGCCAGCGTCGAAGTGGTGATGGCTGCTGCTTCCTCAAGGCTTATCTGACCTGCTGCCGCGAGTTCGAGGACGCCCGGAAGAGCCGCTATGACTTCCTTTGTGCTGAAGCCTGCCTTCGCAAGCTCTGTCTGCGCCCCTGCGGCTTGGCTTGCAGAGAAGGCTGTCGTCCGACCCAACTCTTTCGCCTGACCACGGAGGGCGTCCATGTCCTCGCCGCTGGCGTTGAGGACGGCCTGCAGGTTGTTCATCTGCGTCTCGAAATTGAGGATCGGGACGGCCATGCCCGTGACGGCCGCGGTAAGCGCGGCCCCGGCGCGCGTCATGCCGCTGCCAAGTGTGTCCATCTTCTTGCGGACGGCGTCTACGCGACGCTCCAACCCTTCCAACGGGCGATTGTCGACCTTATGGCCCCATCTGGTGATCAGAGTGTCAATTATGCGTTCAGCCATGTCGTCATTCTAGCAGTCTTGCGCCCACACTGCAAAAGTCTCTTTTAGAGGTTGCAAGGCGCGGCGAATCACCTTAGGATCAAACCATAAAGAGAGACCTATAAAGAGGAGAACACAATGTCACGAACCTACCGTCGCGCCTACGATGGACGCACCAGAAACAGCGCAGGAAAGCGCTTCACGGACGGATCCGCCGCAGTCTCCGACTGGCACAAAAAGGCCATGAAAGCTGTGCACAAAACGGAACGCTTGGCCAAGAACGCGATCATCGCCGACGCCATCGAGGACCACTACGCGGCGACAGCCTGACACCCGGCGGCGATTCCTCCCTGCGCCGCCGGGAACTGCCCCGCGATTGCTGCTCGCCTCGCGGGGCTTTTTAGTTCCGCGCCTTCGCTTTTGCCATGGCCGCATCGTGCGCCCGACGCTCGTTCGTCGCCTTGACCATCAGGATGTCGTTGATCGCTGCCACCTCATCGATGTCCAGGTGATCCCGCAAAAGAACGTAGGCGCTGACAGGACACGAACTCGCCGCGACAGGCGCCGCTAGGAAACTTGGGAGGTCTCTGTATTCGGCAGGGGTCCAGTCGATTTCTGGATCGTCGAGATCTTCTCGAACAGGGCGACAAAGGAATCGGTAAAATTTACCGAAAGACTCCGCAGGAACATCTCGTAAATCGCAATCGGATCCGCCTCAATCGCGTCAAAAGCGGTCTCCTCGTTGCCCGCAAGAACCGCGGGCGATTGCATCATCTGGTTCCTGAACGTCACGCACCCGAACATCGTGTCTCGCAACCGCCTGGCAAACGGTTTCGGCAGCGCACCCACCAACGCCCTGACCATGGCCTCCGTCCCGCCGGAATGCTGCACGTCAAGCGCACCTGAAGCAGAATCGCGAATGTCCTCAAGGACATCCCACGCCTTGGTCGCGGGCATTTTCGTCAGCGTGAAATGCGTCTTTCCGCTTGCACCCTTGACGGTCACCTCGCGCTTGAGGAACTCCTCGCGAAGCTCATCCATCATGCGCCCTCATGGACGGGAATGTGCTGCGCGGTGAATGCGTCAAAGTTGGCAATGATCGATTCGAAATGAACTTGGAACTCGCGGGCGGCGGCTACGGCATTGCCGATCGTCGTGCCGGCAGGAGCGACTTCCATGTGCCCGCGCGACAGGCGAGTCGTTTCGCCCGTCTGGCTGTTGGCAATGGATCCTTCGAAATTGATCGCCGCGCCGCGCTGGATCATCGCGACCTGCTGGCCGAACCACTTGCGCGAAACCGAATTGGCTTGGAACTTGAAGGTGACGATTCCACCGCGCATTCCCGTGCTTGCCACAATTTTCAGGCCGTCAGGGCTGATCTCGTGATTTGCCAACTGGATGTCCGGAAGAGAAAGCGCGTCAGCCGCCGCAGCCCATCCTTGGCAGACATGCCCATTGATGGTCACGACGGTGTGTTCGATGCTGATGTTCTGGGCCATCTAGTTCTCCACGTCTACGTTGATCTCCAGCGAATTAACCCGCCCACTGCCCTTGACGAACACGGAGATAGGGATTGGTCCGCGCGCATTCCGCACACTCTGGTCGATGTTTGACACGTCTGGCCGGACGACGATGTAGCCTGTGCTGAGCGTCCCGTCGAAATCCGGGTTGTTCGTGGCCCGCGCGATTGCGGCGCGGAACGGTGCGGAGACCTCGTTGGGCGCGATGAATCCGTTCCGGACGCCTTGCTCGCAAACGTCCTCGATGGCGTCGGCGATGCCTGCCAGACCTGCGTTCGTGATGGGCACGCCGCCCAACGGCGATGACTGCTTGAGGTAGTTGTATCCTGCCGTCTCCAAGGCGTTTTTGAACCACGCGATATAGTAGTAGATGTCGATCCATGTCGCGAAGGTCTGGCCTTGCTCCGTATCCCCGCTCGTCCCGACCGGAAGGTAGTAGTTGATCCGCTTCCGACGCAGTTCGTTGCGTTCGGACGTCGTCAGATCGCGCGCGATGCATCCCGGAAGCTGCAGGAACTTTCCGTTTGGCACGGCGTTCGGCGAGTCGAAGTTCACGGACGAGAACCGACCCGCGTATGACAGCGATTTGTGGTCGATTTGATCCGTCTGCTTTCCGTTCCACATGGCGGCTATGCCATTTCCGGCTTGCGACAGCAGAAACGCGCCGATGGAAGTTGTCTCGTTCGGAATCAGGACATCCTCGCCGTAGAGGTCAAGGATTGCGCCGACCGTGTATTCGCGCGCGGCGACCCAATCACGGATGCCGTCGATCACTTCACGGTTGTTGGACAGCGTCACGACGTCTCTCTCCGCAGTGACCCAGAAGAAAGAACAGTCTTCGCCCCATATGCGATCCAGCGCTTCAGCAGCGGTTTCAGCTTCTTGGTTCTCGATGACCGATGCGCTTGATCCGAACAGGCCAAGCACGTCTGCCGAGGCAGAGCTTGCAAAGCCGCTCCCGAAGGAGAAATCCACTCCTCCGGTGATGATGAAATCGTCGTCATCGCCGATTTCGACAGTGACGCTTTCGTAGATCTGGTCGCCGATGGTTGCTGTCGCCGTCGCTGCCGTCGCGCCGCTGTCGCCTGAATCGGGAGTGAACGTGATGGTAGGTGCAGACGTATAGCCACTGCCCGGATTCGTGATGGTGATAGCCGTCACTTCACCTCCTGCGTTGGTCGTTGCCGTCGCCTCCGCAGTAGTTCCTTGGGAGTTGTGCGGCGCGGAAAACGTGACCATCGGCGGGTTCGTCGTGTAGCCGGAACCTGCGCCCGTGATATTCACGTCCGTTACGGACGCGCCGATTCCCCGAATGCCTGTCTGCAAGGCTGCCGCGCACCCGCCGAGAGTCGTTTGGCCGTCAAAGTTGGCGGCAAACAAGCCGTCGTTGAGATTGAATACGACATTGTTGCCCAGTATCTCGATGTCTGCCAGAACTCTGTCTGTCGCACCGAAGATCCGCGATGGCTGCGATGTTCCGAACATCGATCCGACGATGAGGTTCCTCGGGAACGGAGATTGCTGAAAATATATTGCGGCTGCCGCTTTCACTTCATCGGTGACGCCATCGGCGTTGTTGACCGCGTTGGCGTTCTCAAAGCGCTGGACGCTTCGCGCAAAATTTATTTCTTCGCGGCCGGACAATTGTGTTCCGACATAAGCGAGCAGGAGCGTGATGCCGAATTCGCGTCG